>NZ_JBCEBF010000002.1:0-254875 GCF_047395825.1 Cyanobium sp. ATX-6F1
CGCCAGCCGGGCCGCCTGCAGCACCTTGGCCTTCTCGTTGCGGATCGCCTCGGGATCAAAGCGGCCCGGGGCCTCCATGGTGGTCAGGGCGAGCATCTGGGTGAGGTGGTTCTGCACCATGTCCCGCAGGGCACCAGACGACTCGTAGTACCCGGCCCGATCCTCCACCCCCACCGTCTCGGCAGCGGTGATCTGCACATTGGCGATGTAGTTGCGGTTCCAGATCGGCTCGAAGATCGCGTTGGCAAACCTCAGCACCAGGATGTTCTGGACCGTTTCCTTGCCCAGGTAGTGGTCGATGCGGAAGATCTGGTTCTCCTGGCCGGCGGCCTGCGCCACCCGGTTCAGTGACTGGGCACTGCCGTAGTCGCGGCCGAACGGTTTTTCGATCACCACCCGGCTGCGGCTGGGGTCCTTGAGCAGACCGGCGGCCGCCAGGGAGCGGCAGCCGCTGCCGTAGAACGCCGGCGACACCGAGAGGTAAAAGTGCGGTTGCCGCGCGTAGCCCGCTGGCGGTCGATCAGCTCCAGGCGGGTGCCGAGGCGGACCACATCGGCGGGCTGCTCCAGGTCGACGGGCTCATAGAACAGGCAGCTTTCGAACTGGGCCCAGGCGCTCTGGTGCTGCCGGATCTCGCCGGCGAGGGCCTCGGTCATGCGGCGGCGGAACTCCTCGTCGCTCCAGGGCCGCCGGGCACAGCCGAGCACGGCGAACTCGGTGGGCAACCGCCGCTGGCGGAACAACTCAAACAGGGCAGGGATGAGCTTGCGGTGGGTGAGATCACCACTGGCGCCGAAAATCACCAGACACTGGGGCGCGATCACCCGCTCCTGGCGCAGGCCGACCCGCAGGGGATTGGTGTGGCTGACAGTCATGGGCGCGGGATCGCTGAAAGCGGTGCCCCTGGTTTAACCACGAAAAGCGGCTTGACCCTGCCGCGGGGGTCTGGGGGCATGGTTTGTGTGGAATCCGCCAAACGGCACGAGCGGAGAAGGCGCCGATCCAGGGGGAGCATCAGACCCCCCAGCGGCGCCGTAGCGGGCATCAAAAAGCCCGCCGAAGGCGGGCTGGAGCTGGAGGTCAGTAGGTCTCGACGTGCCAGCGCTCGGCCTTCTTGAGCTGGGGGCGCAACTCGGCCCAGTTCAGACCCTTGGACTCGGCTGCCTTGGTCATCGCCTCGTCGATGCCGGGCTCCATGCCCCGCAGGCCACACATGTAGACGTGGGTTTTGGGATCTTCGATCCAGGCAAAGATCTCTTCGCCGTATTCGGCCACCCGATCCTGGATGTACATGCGACCGCCGTTGGGGTTCTGCTCTTCGCGGCTGATGGCCTTGGTGTAGCGGAAGTTGTCGGGGAAGGCGGCCAGGTAGCTCTGCAGGTCGTCTTCGTAGAGAAGGTTCGGCGTCTTGGGAACCCCCATGATCAGCCAGGCCTTGCCACGGAACTGATAGCCGGGGTTCTTGGAGCGCTCCCCCGGGTCGAACATGCGGCGGAGGTAAGCCCGCATCGGGGCGATGCCGGTACCCGTGGCCAGCATGATCACGTTGGCGTCTTCATCGGCGGGAAGGAGCATCTCCTTGCCCACGGGCCCGGTGATCTTCACCTTGGCGCCCGGCTCGATGTCGCAGAGGAAGGTGGAGCAGACGCCGAGGATGGTTTCGCCCTCCTTGTCGTACTGCAGCTGGCGCACGCAGAGCGAAACGGTCTTCTCCTCAAGGTTGTCGCCGTGGCGGGTGCTGGCGATCGAATAGAGGCGCAGCTTGTGGGGCTTGCCCTTGGCATCCTCACCATCGGGAATAATGCCGATGCTCTGGCCTTCCACGTAATGGAGGTTGCCCTCGGACAGGTCGAAGGTGATGTGGTTCACGCGCCCGATCGCCCCCTCGGCCAGCAGGGAGTAGTTCTCCAGCACCGTGCCCACGTAGGGATCCTTGGGCTTGTAAAGGTTGACGGGAACGGCTTCGTGGGCGGGGGTCGTACTCACGGAAGGAGGTGTCGAGGGGGCAGGGTTCGAGGAGGCAGGGTCTGCGGCAGTGGCGGTGGTAGTGGCGCCGTCAGGGGTGGAGCGCTCGGTCGAGGGCCCGTCGGTGGCATTCACCGACAGGATCTGGCCACCGAGCTGGGCGATGGACTGGACCAGCACCTGCAACCGGCTGAAGGGAACGTTGATGGTGCGTTCGGCCTGGCGCTGGCTGCCGGCGCCGTAACCCCTGACCACCACAGTGAACATGCGGGAGTCGTCCCGGCTGGTGGTGGCGGTCGAAACGCGCATGGATACGAGGCCCCGGAAAGCTTGCGGGTGATCATAGGGAACACCTCTCCCGGTCAGATCCGGGGCCCAAAGTCCCTCAATTCGTCCTGGCAAGGCTAGGTTGGCGGCCTGGACTCGCCCGCCCCGCTGAACACCACTTGGCGCAGCTTCCGGCTCTGTTCAAGAGCGATGTCAATCCAATCGCCACCACGACCCTGCGGGACATCGGCAGCGAAATCTGCGCCCTGGACACGATCCAGCAAGAGATGGAGCGTCTGCCCAATGGCACGCGTCGGCTGGCGGTCCTGTTACGGCTGAGCCTCGAACCCGAGCTGCTCTGGTCGGTGCTCACCGACTACAACAACCTCAGTGGCTTCATCCCCAACCTGGCCTCCAGCCGCCTGCTATGGCGCAAGGGTGCGGTGGTGGGCCTGGAGCAGGTGGGGTCCCAGCAGTTCTGCGGCCTTCGTTTCAGTGCCCGGGTGGAGCTGGAGCTCACCGAGCAGGAGAGCAACGGATGTCTGTGTTTCCGGATGAGCTGCGGAGATTTCAGGCGGTTTGAGGGCATCTGGCGGATCGATCGCGACACGAGCGCCACCCGCCTGTACTACGAGTTGACCGTGCAGGGGCGACCGGGAATGCCAATTGGGATGATCGAAAAACAACTGCGGGAAGACCTGGCCGCCAACCTCCGGGCCGTGCAACAGGAGGCCCTGCGCCGGGCCACAAGCTGAGCTCCAGGCCAACCGCCGCTCCGTCGGTGATGGCATCGACTCCAAGCACAACAACCTTGGAAGCGATGGCAGCGTTACGGACAGCTTGAAACCCATGGGGTCGTTGACCCTGAAGCGGGTAACGAATGGGCGCTTCGATTGCTGCTCGATTTGCGATCAAGCGCAACGAGCATTTCTCAAAGGGCGATTTTTCAGTATTCGTGAGAACAAACACTGAGCTCGGATTGAATACCCCCAAGGGGATTCGAACCCCTGTCGCCTCCGTGAAAGGGAGGTGTCCTAGGCCTCTAGACGATGGGGGCGAGGCCACGAACCGCACCCCGTGGGTGTGCGCTCCGATGCAGGGAAACTACGGGGCCGACAGGCCCTTCGTCAAGGAAGGACCCCCTCCACGCCAGTGGCCGAGGCGGGCCGGTGCGGGCGCGATTCGGGGGCCGCGCGCAGGGCGCTCCAAGGGACAGGTTGAAGCGAAAACAGGCCTCCCAGGGCACCGACAGCCGGGACCCCTGTGATTCACCATGGGGCCTCCTCGCCTTCGTCGAGCTTGCGCACCTTCCTCCGCTGGTCCAGCCCGTTGCTGCTGGCCCCGCTGCTGCTGCTGCCCCTGGCCCTGCTGCCCACCCCGGCCCTGGCGGCCCCGGCCACCGACACCGACATGACGCTCTACAGCCGTCTGGCCGCCATCAACGTCTGCATCGCCCGGGCAGCTGGGGTCGAATTCGACAAGGCCGTGGCGATTGCCGGTGAAACCATCGCCCAGGTGCTGATGGGCCAGCACGGTGGCCTGATCCAGCAGGTGGGAGCCAACCCCCTGTCCATCGAAAAGCTGCGCCAGGGCTCCAATAACTCCTCCGTGATCGGCGCCGTGGAGATCTGCCCGAAGGAGGTCCCTGCGGATGTCGTCAAAAAGGTTCAGGACGTGATCAAACAGCAGTCCGGTGGCAAGGCGCCCGGCGCCGCACCCGCCCCAGCCAAGTAGCCCACCGGGCTGAAACGGCTCCCCCGCAGCGCCTCTGCGGGGATCGTTCGGGAGCTGGTCATGGGCCAGTCGCATCTGACAGCAACTGTCACATGTGCCAGTTGCTGTTGAGTCAGATCGGTAGGGTTGTCTAGGTGAATCCCCCCGCCGGGGATGTCCATCCGCCCTCCGATCCCATGAGCAACCTTCAACGCTCCAAGTGGACGCGTTGAAGCGAAAACATGCCCATAGACACAGACAGAAGGGAACCCGTAGATCAGAGTGTCGGCTTCTAGAATCCATCTAGCATGCCCACCTTCTTACGCTGGTCCGGTACGTTGCTGCTGGCCCCGCTGCTGCTGCCCACGCCGGCCCTCGCAGACCCAGCAACCGATGCCGACTTTAGGCTTTACACACGTCTCGCAGCCCTTAACATCTGCGTCATGAGAGCGGCCGGGATCGAATTCGACAGGGCCGTGGCGATTGCTGGAGAGACTATTTCTTTAGTTCTCCAGGGTCAGCACGGTGGCATGATCGTTCAAATGGGCCCAAAGCCCCTAGCGCGCGATGAACTCCGCAAGGGCTCGAGCAACTCCGCAGTGATCGACGCCGTTGAGATCTGTCCGGATAATGTGCCGGCTGATGTTGTCAAGAATGTAAGAGGCTTGATCAAGCAGCAATCCGGCGGCAAACCCGCTCCGGCTCCAGCCGCGAAATAGGGTTCAGGAGGGCCCAGATGCCCTGCAGGGCAGGGCCAGTCGCATCTGGCCACAACTGGCACATGTGCCAGTTGTGATTGGGTCAGATCTCAGGGCTTTGCTTGGCTCATCCCTCACACCTGGGATGTCCCATCGCCTCCGATCCCATGAATGACCTTCAGCGCTCCAGCCGCCCGGCCTGGCGTTCCAACAGCCCTGTCCTGCTGGCCTGCGGCCTCGCCACTGCGGCCCTGCTCGGCCCTGTCGCCGCCCTGGCCCAGAGCCAGCCGGTGATCATCGAACGCACCGTGACGACGGTGGAATATCGCGATGACGGCTCACGCAATTACGGCCAGCCCAGCTACCGGCCGGCGCCGGTCGTTCGCCAGAGCTACGGGGTACCCGTGCGCACCAAGACCTACCGGCAGGTCTACCGACCCACCTACCAGGTCAACTACGAGCCTGGCTACGACGAGCCCGGTTACGCCCAGCCTTACCGGCAGGCCTACCGGCAGCCCTACCGCCAGGACTACATCCAGCCCACCTACGGGCAACAGGGGTATGCCGCTCAGCTCGACGGCAACGCTCCGCTGACGCAGGCCGATGCCCAACAGCAGCAGAAAACCTGCCAGATCGGCCGGCTGGTGGGTGGCCTGGTGGGCGGTGGCGTCGGCTATGCCGCCTCCCGTCAGGACGGCCGCTCCTGGGCGGTGCCCCTGGGCGCCCTGCTCGGCACCCAGGTGGGCTGCAACGCCGCCATCGGCAAGGGTCCCACCCTCTGGTGAAGCGGCAGGGGAGCGGAGCGGCAGGATCGAAGCACCGCTGCTCCCCCTTTCCATGACCACCGTGCGGCTCGCCGATTACCGTCCGGCCCCGATCCGCATCGAGCGCACCGACCTGATCGTGCGGATCTTCCCCGATCACACCCTGGTGGAGGCGCAGCTGCGGATCACCCCCTGAACAGCGCACCGCTGCTGATGCAGGGCATCGAACTGGAGCTGCTGGAGCTTTCCATCGACGGGGTGGCCCTGGATGAGGGGGCGTACCGGCTCGATGGCGAAGGTCTGACGATCCTTGAGCCCCCCAGTCAACCGTTCCTGCTGCGCTCCCTGGTGCGCAGCCACCCGGAGACCAACACCACCCTCGAAGGGCTCTACGTGAGCGGCGGCATGGTCACCACCCAGTGCGAAGCCGAGGGCTTCCGGCGCATCACCTTCCACCCCGACCGGCCTGATCTGCTCAGCCGCTTCCAGGTGCGGATCGAGGCCGAACGGGAGAGCTGCCCGGTGCTGCTCTCCAACGGCAACCAACTGGAGAGCGGAGCGCTGCCCCCCGATCCGCTCAGCGGGGCCCCACGTCACTTCGCGCTCTGGGACGACCCCTTCCCCAAGCCCTCCTACCTGTTCGCCCTGGTGGCGGGTCAGCTGGAGGAAGTGGAAAGCACGTTCATCACCGCCAGCGGCCGTGCGGTGCGCCTGCGCTTGCACGTGGAGCCGGGCGATGCCCCTTCACCGCCCACGCCATGGACTCCCTCAAGCGCTCGATGGCCTGGGATGAGCGGGTCTACGGACTCGAATACGACCTCGATCAGTACAACATCGTTGCCGTGCGCCACTTCAACATGGGCGCGATGGAGAACAAGAGCCTCAACATCTTCAACTCCAAGTTGGTGCTGGCCGATGCCGCCACGGCCACCGATGGCGAACTGGAGCGGATCGAGAGCGTGATCGCCCACGAGTACTTCCACAACTGGACCGGCAACCGCATCACCTGCCGCGACTGGTTTCAGCTCTCGCTCAAGGAGGGCCTGACGGTGTTTCGTGACCAGTGCTTCACCGCTGATCTGCACGCCGATGCGCTCAAGCGGATCGAGGATGTGTCGATGCTGCGCAACAGGCAGTTCCGCGAAGATGCCGGCCCCACAGCACACCCGGTGCAGCCGGATCATTACCAGGCGATCGACAACTTCTACACCACCACGATCTACGAAAAAGGATCCGAACTGATCCGCATGCTGCACACATTGCTGGGGGAAGCACCTTCCACCGCGGCATCGATCTCTACGTCGAGCGCTACGACGGCACCGCCGCCACCTGCGAAGACTTCGTGCAGGCCATGGAGGATGCGGCCCTCGAAGCCACCTCCAGCGCGGCCACCAGCTCAGCGGAGTTCGACTTTGCCCAGTTCCGCCGCTGGTACAATCAGGCGGGCACCCCGGTGCTGCAGCTGGAGCGCCACTGGGACGCCGCTGGCGGCACCCTCACCCTGACGGCCCGCCAGCACACCCCCCACCCCCGGGCAGCCCCACAAGCAGCCCCTGGTGCTGCCCCTGGCCCTGGGGCTGGTGGACCAGGGCGGCGAGGCCGTGCCTGTGCGCCTGGAGGGGAAAGCGAGCTGGAGGCCGCGGCCCGCAGCCTCCCGCCCCGCTGGGGACAACTCAGCCGGCTGCTGGTGGTGGACCAGGCCGAGCAGCGGTTCGTGCTCACGGGCTTGGAGCACCAGCCCCATCCACCCGCCCTCTCCCTGCTGCGGCGCTTCTCCACGCCGGTGCGGCTGGAGGTCGAGCGCTCCAGCGAGGAACTGCTGCACCTGCTGGCCCACGACAGCGAACCGGTGGCCCGCTGGGACGCCGGTCAGACCCTGTTGCGGCGGGCCCTGATCGAACGGGCCGCCGGCGGCCCGAATGAACCCCTGGAAGAGGGTCTGGTGGCCGGTTTCGAGCGCATCCTCCGCGATGGCCTGCTCTCGGAGGCCAACCGCAGTGTGCTGCTGGACCTGCCCGGACTGGCGGAACTGGAAGCTGAGGCCGCCGAGCCGGATCCGCCGGCCCTGTTCGCCGCCCAGCTCGCCCTGGAGCGCCGTTTCGGCAGCGAACTGGCGGAACCACTCCTGGAGGCCCTCCCCCGTTGCACGCCCCAATGGGACCTCCCCTGGCCCCAGGGTGTTGGCGATCGGATGCTGACCGCCACCATCTGGGCCTGGCGGGCCGCCGCCGGTGAAGGGGCGGCGATCGCCGCCGCCGCGGCCGCCGTGGAGGGCCCCTCGATGACCCTGGCCCGCGCCGGCCTGCGCGCCCTGCAGCCCCTGGAGCACCCGGCCCGCGAGCAAGCCCTGGCGGCCTTCTATGCGCGCTGGCAGGACAAGCCCGTGATCCTCGATGCCTGGTTCGCGCTGGAGGCCTCGGCCCCGCTCGCCGACGGCCTGGAGCGGGTGCAACGGCTGCTGGAGCATCCCCGCTTCGATCCGGCCGCCCCGAACTCCGTGCGGGCGGTGCTGGGGGGCCTGGCGGGCAACCCGCCGGTGTTCCATGCCGCCGATGGCAGCGGCTACCGCTTCATGGCGGCGCGCATCGCCGAACTCGACCGGCGCAACCCGATCACCGCCTCGCGCCTGGCCAAGGTGTTCAGCCGCTGGCAGAGCTATGGGGCGGCGCGCGGCGCCGCCCAGCGGGCCGCCCTCGAGCAACTGGCGGACGAACGCCTGTCCACCAACACCCGCGAGGTGGTGGAGCAGTGCCTCGGCACGGAGCCCCAACGCTGAACTGAGACCTGGGGCTCAGGCTCAGCGTTTCGCCGGCCTGAGATTGCTCCGGTTGGGATAGGGATCAGGGAACAGGTTGCCGTGGAGCTGTCGGAAGGCTTCCTGGCGCGCCGGGCCCCCTCGGGACCGGCGTACTGGCCCCAGAGCCCCTCCCAATAGAAATAAATCACCCCATGGCCCCGCTGGGCCGAGAGCCGCACCTTCTCCGCCAGCACGGGCATCGGGGTGGTGCGGCCGCCAAAACCGGCCAGCAGACCGATCTCCACGGGAATCCCCCACTGGCGTGCCTTGACCAGCGCAGGCTGGTCGAGGTCCTTGAGGAATCCCTTCACCGAGTAGGCGTAGTTCTGCACCACCAGCTCATCGATCAGCCCCCCCAGCGACCAGATCTCCCAGTCCTGGAGCCACTGGTTGTAGGCAAAACGGAAGGGTCCGGGCGAGAGGCTGATGCCGGCGCCGCCCTGGCGGTCCTTGAGTTCGCTGCGCAGCTCCCGCAACAGGTTCGTGAGCTGGTGGCGGCGCCAGGTCATCCAGTCGCGGTTGGTGAAGTCCTCAGGTGGCTGGCGGCCGGTGTCTTTCTCGTACAACGCTCGGGTGAAGGGGTCGTAGCCCAGCTCCACCGGCCAGGCGAAGTGGTCATCGAGCTGAATCGCATCCACCCCGCAACGGCGCACGATCTCACTGATCAGGCCGATGAACCGCTGGCGCACGCCGGGATGGGCGGGATTGAGCCAGACCCGCAGATCCTTCATGGGCGAGCTGCGCATGTTGGCGCCGTGCATGGCGTAGGTGGTGGTGCCGTCGCTGCGCTGCAGCACCCACTCCGGGTGCTGGATCACCACGTCGGCGTCAGCCGGCTCCATCAGGCCGTACTCGAACCAGGGGATCACCTTCAGGCCCCGGCGATGGGCGGCGCGGGTGAGGCGACAGATCGGATCGAGGTTTGGGGCGCTCTGTTTCAGGGCCGGCTCCATCGGCGCCCAACGGCTGCGATGGAAGGTGGCGCCGCGGCTCCAGACGTTGGGGTAGAGGGTGGTGAACCCTGCCGCCGCCAGCTCATTCACGGCCCGGTCGATGCGGTTGCCGTCGTAGTAGAGGGGGCTTGGGCTGTTGGTGAGCCAGACCCCCACGCTCTGGCTGGCGGCTAAGGCGGGCGGCCCCAGACCGACGGTCTGCAGGACCGACACCAGCAGACCGCCCAGGGCCGTGGGCAGGGCCCGTTTCAGGCGCACGCGCAAGGGAAAGGGGCTCGTCAAGGGCAGCGATGCAGCGGCAGAAACAGGGAGGCCCCTGATCCTGCCCATGGGCCTGGATTCATCGAAACGAGCTCATCGGAACATCGAGCTGACCGAGCTCTCCTCGTGGATGCGCCAGATCGCCTCCCCCAGCATGTTCGCCACCGAGAGCACTTGCAGTTGGGGGAAGCGCCGGTCGGGCTCCAGGGGAATGCTGTTGGTGACGATCACCTCCTCGAACAGCCCGGGCTCCGAGAGCAACTCACTCGCCGGCGGTGAGAACACCGGATGGGTGGCGCAGGCCAGCACCCGCTGGGCACCCCGCTGCCGCAACAGCCTGGCCCCCTGGCAGATGGTGCCGCCGGTGTCGATCATGTCGTCGATCAGCACGGCGGTCTTGCCGGCCACATCACCGATCACGGTGAGGCTTTCCGCGACGTTGTGACCGGAGCGGCGCTTGTCGATGATCGCCAGGGGGGCGTCGTTCATCTTCTTGGCGAAGGCCCGGGCCCGGGCCACCCCGCCCACATCCGGGGAGACCACCACCACCTCCCCGAGGTTGCGGCCGGCCAGGTAATCCACGAGCACCGGTGAGCCGTAGATGTGATCGCAGGGGATGTCGAAGTACCCCTGGATCTGGGAGGAGTGCAGGTCCATCGCCAGCACCCGATCGACGCCGGATTTGACCAGCAGGTTGGCCACCAGCTTGGCCGTGATCGATTCGCGGCCGGCGGTCTTGCGGTCGGCGCGGGCGTAGCCGTAGTAGGGCACCACAGCAGTGATCTGGCGGGCGGAGGCGCGGCGGCAGGCGTCCACCATGATCAGCAGCTCCATCAGGTGATCGTTCACCGGCGCGCAGGTGGGCTGGATCAGGAACACATCGCAGCCCCGAATCGACTCCTGGATCTGCAGGTAGAGCTCCCCGTCGGCGAAGCGCTTGATCACCCGCGGGCCATCGGGCACACCGAGATAATTGGCAATCTCCCGCGCCAGGGCGGGATTGGAGGTGCCACTGAACAGCCGCAGACGGCGGGTGTCGTGGGGTGCGCTCTCGTGTTCCACCCGTGCAGCGGTCAAAAAACTGGTCACGGCGGGCGTGAGCGCTTGGGCTGAAAGTTGATGGTAGAAGCCATTCGGCCCAGGAGAAGATCGTTCGATGACCGTTTTGCCAACGCCACCGCTGCTGCCTTCATCCCTGCGCCTGGTGCTGACGGACGTGGTCGGCGCTGCCCGAGTCGATCAGGAAGCGGCGGCTGGCTCCCTGGCGCCGCCCCTGGCCGAAGCGGTCGCCGCGGAACTGGCGGCTCGGGTGGGCCTGACCTGGCGGCGCTTCGGCGGCGGCGGCGACCCACCCACTCAGCTGGCGGCGCTCCAGGCCCAGGCGGGTCCCTGGCTGGCGCCCCTGCCCGGCGATCCAGGGGCATGGCTGGGGCCGGCGGGCCGCTGGGCGGACCTGCTCGGGGCCTTCCGCCAGCCCACCGCCCTGCTGGTGGCCGGCAGCAGCACCGACGGGGTCTGGCGGCGGCCACCACCGCCCTTCTGGAGCGCGCCGGGGTGCCCCTGGTGGGCCTGATCCAATGGGGCGGACCGTGGAGGGCGGACAGGCGCCGCGCCGAGGGTCTGCCATGGCTGGGCTGGGTGAACCCCCAGGGGCACGATCCAGCGCTGGATCCCGATGACGCTGCCACCGCCGGGCTCGCCCGGGTCCTGCTGCTGCGTTGGCAGACCCTGGATCAAGGGGAGGGCCAGAGCGGCAGCGTGGCCTCCCGCTTGAGCTGACGCAGGGCCTGGGCGGGTTCCGCCGGGGGCTCCAGGGGCAGGCTGGCGAAGCGGATCGGCTTGCTCTGGCCCAGGGTGGCCGCCAGCAGTGAGAGCACCTCGGCTTCGCTGAGGTTGGTTTCGACCCCGCTGCGCAGCTGCCGCACCAGATCGGGCAGCCGCGCGAGGTGGGTGGGTTGGGCCAGCTGCTGCTGGAGGCCGCTGATCACCTGCTGCTGGCGGGTGCGCCTGGCGGCCTCGCCGCCGGCAGGCTCGCGGAAACGAACCAACTGCTCCACCTGGACTCCATTGAGCTGTTGCAGCCCCGCCTGCAGATCGATCGTGTACTTCTGTGCCTTGTCCTCGTAGCGCATCAGCCGGTCAGGACTGAGCTCCAGGCTGCCCAGGGCATCCACCAGCTGGCGCAGGCCCCCGCGGCTGAGGAGCAGATAACGGTCGGGCTGGCCCTTGCCAAGTCCCACCAACTCGGCGGCCACATCGGCGGTGAGGGCCACACCCCCGGCGGTAGACGGCCCCCAGGGGCAGGGACTGCTGCTGCCCCGGCAGCTTCACCGCCAGCTCGGTGGGCAGCACCAGCACCTGCACCGGGCCCTTGGGATCCACCCGCACCAGGAACAGGGCATCGCTGTTGGGAGTGCCCGGGGGGCGGCGCCGTTGGTCGTCGCCCCGAGGCGATCGGCGTCGGTGCCGATCACCAGCACCGTGATCGGCCGATCGGGGAGCGGAGAGAGGGCCGCCGAATCACGGGCCTGATCCAGGGCGGCCGGATCGGCCGGGGGCCAGACCAGCCCCAGCACGCCCCCGCCGATCACCAGACCGGCCACCCCCACCAGCAGCTGGCCCGCCAGGCGCCAGGGGCGGTGGGGCCCCTTGGGGCGGGCGATCTTGCCCCGCTGCGGCGTCCCGCCAGAGGGTGAGCGCCCCCCGGGGCCGATGGGGATTCCCCTCTGGGGACCATGGGGTCTGGATCACGGGACGATGCCCCCACTTTGATGCACCGGCCCGGGCCGGCTCCGGCCTGTCAGTTTCGTAGGGCCGGCCGATAAGTTGAGGCGCGCGGAGGCGCCCGCCGCCAGAACTTCCTTGACCTCAGCCCCCCGGTCCCCGGCCCCCACGAACGAGCTCGTCCCCTGGCCAAGGGCAGCACCTACCCCGCCAAGGACCTCTGCAGCCAGTGCGGGCTCTGCGACAGCCGCTGGGTGGCCTATGTGCGCCGGGCCTGCGCCTTTTTGAACCAGCGCTTCGAGGCGATGGAAACGGCGGCCCACGGCCGCAGCCGGGACCTGGCCAACGAAGACGAGCTCTATTTCGGCGTCAGCCAGCGCATGGTGACGGCACGGTTGCGGCCAGCGATCGAGGGAGCCCAGTGGAGCGGCATCGTCTCGCGCATCGGCGTGCGCGCCCTGGAAACCGGCCTGGTGGATGCGGTGCTGTGCGTGCAGCAGAGCCCCGACGACCGCTTCACCCCCCTGCCGGTGCTGGCCCGCACCCCCGAGCAGGTGCTGGCCGCCCGGGTCAACAAGCCCACCCTCTCGCCCAATCTGGAGGTGCTCGAGCAGCTCCCCGGCAGTGGCATCAGGCGGCTGTTGGCCATCGGCGTCGGCTGCCAGGTGCAGGCCCTGCGGGCCGTCCAGGACACCCTCCCCCTGGAGCAGCTCTATGTGCTCGGGCTGCCCTGCGTCGACAACGTCAGCCGCGCCGGGCTGCAGACCTTCCTGGAGAGCGCCAGCGATTCGCCGGCCACGGTGGTGCACTACGAGTTCATGCAGGACTTCCGCATCCATTTCCGCCACAGCGATGGCCGCGAAGAAACCGTGCCCTTCTTCGGCCTCGACACCCCCAAGCTCAAAAACGTCTTCGCCCCCAGCTGCCTGAGCTGTTTCGACTACGTCAACGGCGGCGCCGATCTGGTGGTGGGGTACATGGGCGCCAGCTTCGGCCGCCAGTGGCTGACGGTGCGCAACCCCCGCGGTCAGGAGCTGCTGGATCTGGTGGAAACGGAACTGGATCTGGCCCCGGTGAGCAGCCGTGGGGATCGCCGCGCCGCGGTGCAGCAGGGCATCGACGCCTATGACAAGGCGATCAAACTTCCCCGCTGGCTGGCGGAGCTGGTGGGTTTCATCGTCCAACGGGTGGGTCCCCAGGGGCTGGAATACGGCCGCTTCTCGATCGATTCCCACTTCACGCGCAACGCCCTCTGGGTGCGCCGGCACCATCCCGAGAAAGCCGAGGATCACATTCCTGGCTTTGCCAAGGCAATCGTGGCCCGTTACCGCCTGCCCAGCCTGTGAGCAGCGCCACCCAACCCTCTGGGGGACGCCGCTGCGGCGTGCTGCTCCACCCCACCGCCCTGCCCCACACCCCCGGTTGCGGAACCCTCGGGGCCCAGGCCCACCGCTGGGTGGAGTTGCTGGCGGCCCACCGGGTGGCGGTCTGGCAGCTGCTGCCCCTGGCCCCCACCGATGGCACCGGCTCCCCCTACAGCTCCCCCAGCGGCTTCGCCCTCAATCCCTGGCTGCTGGACGGGGAACTCCTGGCCAGCGAGGGTTTCATCGCCGCCGATGGCCCCACCCGGCTGCCGGCGGCGGAGACGGAGCGCCTGGATCTGGAGGGGGCCCCCGCCGGGCGGAAGCCCTGGCGGAGCAGCTCCTGGAGCACTGGCCCACCCAGGCAGCCGAGCGCCAGGCGGAGTTCGAGCACTGGCGGCGCGCGCAGGCCCACTGGCTGATCGACCACGGGCGCTTCATGGTGCTGCGCCGCCTGCATGGCCAGGCACCCTGGTGGACCTGGCCGGCCTCCCTGGCGCGGCGCCGCCCCTGGGCCCTGGCCCACTTCGATCGGCAGCAGCGGCAGGCGTTGCTGCAGGAGGCCCTGGTGCAGTGGCAGCTGGACCGGCAATGGCAACAACTCCACCGCCATGCCCAGGGCCATGGCGTCGAGATCATCGGCGATCTGCCCTTCTACGTCGCCCACGACAGCGCCGATGTCTGGAGCCACCGCCGGCTGTTCTCGGTGCGATCCGATGGCCAGCTGAGCGAGCAGAGCGGCGTTCCTCCCGATTACTTCTCCGCCACCGGCCAGCTCTGGGGCACGCCCGTCTACCGCTGGCGCTGGCATCGCCTCAGCCGTTTTCAATGGTGGATGCGGCGGCTGGAGCGTCAGCTGGAGCTGGTGGACGGGCTACGGCTCGACCACTTCCGCGCCCTGGAGGCCTACTGGAGCGTGCCGGGCACGGACAGCACCGCTGAGGGCGGCCACTGGAAACCATCTCCAGGCCAGGCCCTGCTGGAGCGACTGCGCCGGCGCCAGGGGGCCGCGTGCCCCTGATCGCCGAAGACCTCGGCGTGATCACCCCAGCGGTGGAAGCGCTGCGGGATCGCTTCGCCCTGCCGGGGATGAAAATCCTGCAGTTCGCCTTCGACGGCAACCCGGACAACCCCTACCTGCCCGCCAACTACCAGGGCAGCAACTGGGTCGTCTACACCGGCACCCACGACAACGCCACCTGCCTGGGCTGGTGGGAGCAACTCGATGGCGGCCAGCGCCACCAGGTGGAAACCGTGCTGGGGGAGGCGATGCAGGCCCCGGGCTGGCAGTTGTTGCAACTGGCCCTGGCCTCCTCCGCCGATCTGGCGATCGTGCCGCTCCAGGACCTGCTGCTGCTGGACGATGGGGCGCGCTTCAACACCCCGGGCACGACCACGGGCAACTGGCAGTGGCGGCTGACCCAGCCGATCGGGGAGCTGGAGGGTCCGCTTCAGGGGCTGGAAGGATTCGCCACCGCCTCGGGGCGCACGGAACCTGCCTCGGGGCGCACGGGAGCTGGCAGGGGATAGCGGTAGCGGCCGGGCTGCTTCGGCATCGGGGCCAGGGGCTGGCCATCCCAGAACACCGCCGGGCCCGTGGGGGCTGGGCTCAGCTCCAGCTCCAGGGGCGGCTGCAGCTGCAGCACCAGCTCACCGCTGGCGCCGCTGAGCTGACTGCGCTCGCCCGAGGCACTGCTGAGCACCACCTGGCTGGGCTGCGCCAGCTGCAGCCGCAGCACCCCGGCCGGGGCGCCCCGGGGGTCTGCAGCCGTTGCAGGGCGACGCGTCCCATCCCTCGATCCGCCAGGGCCAGGGGCCGCAGGCCGGGCTGGATCTGGAGCAGCAAGCTGCCTGGGTCGCCGCTGCGGACCTGTTCGCCCGGGGGTAAGGGGGAATGGAGCGCAGGCTGAGCATCTGGGCCGTCGCCAGCTGCCGCTGCTGCAGGTTGAGGCCATAGATCAGCGCGAGGGTGATCACCCCATAGAGCAAGGTGCCCTGCCAGGTGGTGAAGACATCGATCGAGCCGGGGGTGGAAGCGACCCAGCAACATCGTGCGGCTGCGCCGTGGCCCCTCCTCGTCCTGGGCAGGGGGCAGGGCCACCTGCAGGCTGCCGTTGGGCAGCTCCAGGTGCTGCTCGATCAGCGGCAGCATCGTGCGCAGGTAGGTGGATTCCGGCAGCCGGTCCCGCCAGCCGCGCTCGATCGCCTCCAGCACCGGCGTGCTGATGCGGGTCTCCAGGGCCAGCTGGCGCAGATTCAGCCCCCGCTCCTCCCGCCGCTGGCGCAGGAGACGGCCGGCCTGAAGCAGGGGGTCTTCGCTGATGACCGAGGCACCTGAGCCCTGGGGGCGATCGCGGCCGAACCAGCGCCGCAGGATCCGGGGCAGGGGTGAGTTCGGCGTGGGCCGGGGCATGGTGCTCAGGAGACGGCGATCAGAGGAGGACGATCAGGGGGTCGACTCAGCCCAGGCGATCCAGATCCCCCATTCTTCCGGGTCGACCCGACGCCAGCGCCCCTCCGGCAGGGCCCCGAGGCTGATCGGACCGATGGCGATGCGGCTCAGGTCGAGCACCCGGTGGCCGAGAACCTCGGCCGTGCGGCGGATCTGACGGTTGCGGCCCTCCCGCATCTCCAGCTCCAGCAGGGTGCGCCTTGGCTGCCGCTCGCCCACGCTCACCCCCACCGGCCGGCTCGGCTCACCGTCCAGGGGCACCCCCTGGCGCCAGCGCTCGAGGGTCTCCGGCTCTGGCTGGCCCTCCACCCACACCCGGTAGGTCCTGCGGTGTCCGTAGCGGGGGTGGGTGAGCCGCAGGGTGAGCTCCCCATCGGTGCTGAGCACCATCGCCCCCCGGCTCTCCCCGTCCAGGCGCCCCACCGGATGCAGGCCCGTGCCCCGGGCGAGCTCGGGCGGCAGCAGATCAAGCACCGTGGTGCGGCCCTCCGGATCGAAGCAGCTGCTGACCACCCCCGGGGTTTGTTCAACAGCACCGTGAACGCAGGGGCCCTGGCCGCCACCGGACGGCCATCGAGCTCCACCCGGTCGCGGAGGGGATCGGCCCGATCCCCCAGCTGGGCCACCCGGCCGTTGACCCGCACCCGACCCTGAACCAGCAGGGCCTCGGCCTGACGGCGGGAGCACAGTCCCGCTCCGGCCAGCAGCTTCTGCAGTCGTTGGGGCAGGGGAGGGTCTTCGGCCATGGCTCAGCCGCCGCGGGGGAGCAACAGGTCCATCACAGCACCCCCTCGGGGTGGTTGCGGCCGAGAACCCTGCCCCCATGGGTGACGGCGATCTGCTGGACGATCGCCAGCCCGAGGCCGCTGCCGCCCCGCTGGCTGCGCTCCCGGGAGGGGTCGCCCCGGTAGAAGCGCTCGAACATGCGCCGCTGATCTTCCTCGCTCAGGCCGGCGCCGTGGTCGCGCACGCTCAGCAGCCACCAGTTGCCACTGATCTCCACACCCACCTCCACGCGGGTGCCGTCGGGGCTGTGGCGAAGGGCGTTGTCGAACAGATTGAGCAGGGCCCGGTGCAGCCGGGAGGAATCCCCCGCAAGGGGGCCTCCGCTGGGGCGCTCAGCGCGAGGGTGATGCCCCGCTGTTCCGCCAGGGGAACGAGGCTGGACCAGGCCTCCGTCACCAGAGCGCGCAGGTCGAGAAGCGTGTATCGCCCCCTTCCCGATGCAGGGTGTTCTCCAGACGTGAGAGCTCCAGCAGGTCATTGACCAGCAGCTGCAAGCGATCCAGCTCCCGCTGCAACCGTTGCACCAGCACGGCATTGCGGCCCTCCAGCTGGCCGGCCAGGCTGTCGCCCACGAGCATCAGGGCCGTGAGGGGCGTGCGCAGTTCATGGGCCACATCGCTGACCCAGCGCTCCTGCTGCTCCAACTGCGCCTCCAGCGAACGGCGGCTCTGCACCAACAACCCCACCCAGCCATCCTGACCGGGCAGGGCATGGGCCTCCAGGGGTTCGCTGCCCTCCATCCAGCCGATCCGCTGGGGCCGCCCCAGGCGCCGGGCATCAAGCACCACGTTCAGCAGGGCCGGCGTCTCGATCGCCTCCCCGAGGGCCTCGCCGCGGCGCAGGCGGTCGCTGGACTGCCGCAGCAGCCGCAGGGCGCGGGGGTTGACGTACTGGATGGTGCTGTGGGGATCGAGCACCAGCCAGCCCTGGGGAGCGGCATCGATCCAATCGAGCACCTGGGAAGGGGGCAGGGTCCGGGGCCCATGGCCCCCAGGCTGGGGCCCGCGGCGGCGCCACGGCAGCACCTTGGCCAGGAGCCATCCCAGTCCCAGGCCGACGGCCAGGGTCAGAGGTTCAGCCACCGATGTCGAAGCGGTAGCCGAAGCCACGCACCGTGAGGATGTGGCGAGGGGCGGAGGGGTTGACCTCAAGCTTTTCGCGCAGCCAGCGGATGTGCACGTCCACGGTCTTGCTGTCACCCATGAAATCGATCCCCCAGATGCGCTCCAGCAGCTTGTCGCGGCTCCAGACCTGGCGCGGGTGCTGCATGAACAGCTCCAGCAGCCGGTACTCCTTGGGGGAGAGGTTGAGCGCCAGCCCATCGCGGGTGACCCGGCATTCGTCCGGGAACAGGCGAATCGCCCCATGCTCGAGCACCCGCTGCGGCGAAGGCTCGGCCCCGGTGCCGGCCTCGGCCTGGGAACGGCGCAGCAGGGCACGGCAACGGGCGACGCACTCGCGGATACCGAAGGGCTTGATCAGGTAGTCATCGGCCCCCACCTCCAGACCCAGCACCCGGTCGGTCTCGCTGTCCCGGGCACTGACCACCAGGATCGGGGTGCGGTCGTTGTGTTGGCGCAGCTGGCGGCAGAGTTCCAGTCCCCCCAGGCCAGGGAGCATCAGGTCGAGCACGATCAGATCAAAGCGGCGGGCCTCGCCGTGGCTCTGGATCTGATCGAGGGCCTGACGGCCATTGGCGCAGGCGGCGACCTCGAAACCCTCCAGCTCCAGGGCTTCGGCGATGGTTTCACGGATCGTGTCGTCGTCCTCGACCACCATCAGGCGCGGGGCGGTCACAGAAGGGGCCAGGGGTGCATGGGCCCATTCTCCAGGCCCATGGCTGTGACGGGCGGCACAGGCGGGCCCGATGTTCGGATTTGCTTCGGGATTGGTGATAAGTTACGAAACCACAAGGGTTCCTTACTCCCAACCCATGCCTTCCATCCCCATTGCCTCGGCCGATGGCACATCCACCCTGGGCGGTGGCACGGACCTGGTCCGCTCCTACCTGCGCGACATCGGTCGCGTGCCCCTGCTCAGCCATGAGCAGGAGATCACCATCGGCCGCCAGGTGCAGGAGCTGATGGCGCTCGAGGAGGTTGTCGAGGAGCTGGAGATGCGCCAGGGCGCCAAGCCCTCCGAGGCCGAATGGGCCGCCGCCGCCCAGCTGGAGCTTCCCGTGCTCAAGCGCAAGCTGGCCAATGGCCGCCGCGCCAAGGAGCGCATGGTTGCCGCCAACCTGCGGCTGGTGGTGAGTGTGGCCAAGAAGTACACCAACCGGAACATGGAGCTGCTGGATCTGATCCAGGAGGGCACCATCGGCCTGGTGCGTGGCGTCGAGAAGTTCGATCCCACCCGCGGCTACAAGTTCTCCACCTACGCCTACTGGTGGATTCGCCAGGGAATCACCCGGGCGATCGCCGAGAAGAGCCGCACGATCCGGCTGCCGATCCACATCACCGAAACCCTCAACAAGCTCAAGAAAGGTCAGCGCGAGCTGAGCCAGGAGCTGGGCCGCACCCCCACCGTCAGTGAGCTGGCCGTGGCCGTGGAGCTGCCCGAAGAAGAAGTCAAGGATCTGCTCTGCCGCGCCCGAGCGCCCGTGAGCCTGGAGATGAAGGTGGGCGATGGCGATGACACCGAGCTGCTGGATCTGCTCCAGGGCGACGCCCAACTGCCCGAGCAGGCGGTCGACAGCGCCTGCCTGCGGGGCGACATGCGCACCCTGCTGGAGCAGCTGCCCGAAATCCAGGGCCGGGTGCTGAAGATGCGCTACGGCATCGATGTGGAGGAGCCGATGAGCCTCACCTCGATCGCCCGCACCCTGGGCATGAGTCGCGACAAGACCCGCAACCTCGAGCGTCGTGGGCTGGAGGCGATTCGCGCCCGTTCGCGCCAGCTGGAGGGCTATCTGGTGGCTTGAGGGGCTGGCGGTGTCAACCGCGCTCCGTGCCATTCCGCCCCCAGATCAAGGGCGCTCAAGGCCCGTCGCCCGCGCAGGTTTCGGCGGCCCCAGTAGCGGCGTTCTGCCGGATGGCCCCGCCACCAGGCCTCGGCAGCCTGGCTGAACTCCGCCTGGCGGATCGCCAGGGGCGGATGGGAGCTGATGTAATCCCGCAGCAGATCAGCGTGGTCGTCGGCACGGCTGGATTGTGAGCCCTCGGAGCGTTCGAGGGAAGCGAAGCTGGCCCCGCTGCCCCGGGGGTCGTAGGGGCTGTAGCGCAGCAGGGTGAAGGCGTAGACGTCGGCTTCGTGCTCGGCGGCCTTGCTGTAGTTGTGCTGGACGAGGATCCCAAGGGCCAGATCAGCCAGTTGCCCCAGCGTTTCACTGCCCCGCTTGCGGGCCAGCAACTGGAAGCGCACGGTGTCAAAACAGTGGCCCAGTTCGATGTGGCCGGCCTCGTGGGCCAACACGCTCACCAGCTCCGCCTCGGAGCCAAGGGTGTTCAGCAACCCTCTGTTGACCAGGATCACACCGCCCGGAAGCGCCATGGCGTTGGCGGACTCCGACGGAATCACATAGGCGCGGTAGGGGAAGGGCTTCCTGGCATGGGACCGGATCAGCGGCATCAGGGCATCCAGGTAGGCCTGGTCTGGGTCGGAGACCTTGACCTGGTAGGCATAGCGCTCCCGGAAGGTGTCCCCCAGATCCCGTTCCTCCAACGAGCCGATCGGCATCCCCCGGCTGGCCAGCCGGTCGGCCAGTTTCAACGGCGTGCCCAGCAACTGGAAGGGGGTGGCCAGGGAGGAGGTCAAGGGGCTACCGGGACGCGCCTGCATCAACAGCGCGATCAGTCCAGCACCGCCGGCGAGCAGCAACACCAGCAGGACTGTGCGCAGGGGAACGTGGCGCTCGGATGTCATTCGAAGCGGGCGCGAAAGCGGTTGTAGATCGCATTCATCGCCAGCATCAGCAGGCCCACGCCGATGAATACGATCCCCCGCAGGCCCAGATCCACCTGGGCCAGATCGATCGACATCAGGCGCAACAGGCAGATCCCCAGCCCCACCAGGGCGATGGTGCGAAAGCTGTTCTCCCTCAGCAGGGCACTGAGCACGTAGAGCGCGAACGCCTCAACGGCCCAGAGCAGGGTGTGCAGGGAGGGGTCGTAGCGCAGGTAGAGGTAGTAGGCCACGGCGGCGAACATCGGGTAGTAGAGCCAGTGGTTGCGGTGGGCCGCCACCCGGCGACCCACCCAAGCCAGCAGCGGGCCCCCGCCGGGTTGTCGCAACTCCTGGAGGTCCAGGCTGCGGTGGGAGACGACGATGAACGTCATCTGCAGGCCAATGGCGACCAGGGCGAGCTGATGGGGTTGCTCGTACCAGAGCGGCGACGGGGTCTCCAGGCTGCTGAGCATGGCCACCACCGTGGCGACCGCCACCCAGTAGAGGATCACCGCATAGACCTTCACCCGGGTGGCGAACAGGCGTCGGCAGGGATCACTCACCAGCACCAGGGCCAGCAACGACCAGGCCACCGGCCGCCACAGCGCCTCCACCTCGCCCAGGATCGTGACCACGACCCCCACCAGGACCACCTCCAGAAACCAGGGGTGCACCGCCTGCCAGAGCGGTTGCTCCCGCAGGCGCTCCCTGGGCGAGAAGAACCACCAGTAAAGGGCCACCGCCAGGGCCAATAGCTCGATCAGCAGCCGGATCGGCAGGGTGAACGGCCCGGCGCTCACCAGGGCCGGGCTCTGGCTGATCACCAGCAGGTACGACCCGGCGAAGGCCAGCAGGTAGAGCAGGCCCAGCACCAAGGCATGGGTGGCCATTGAGCGCCTCAGCCGATCGGAGCTCTCCAGGGCCACCAGGGAGAGCAGCAGCCAGACCACACCGGGGATCAACGGAGAGATCGGCTCAAACAACAGATAAGCCGCCAGGCCCAGGTCGAGACCGAGCAGGTCGAGGCCCAACAGGCGCACCGCCCCGGGACCGCCGCTGCCGATGGTGACGAGTGCCAGGGCGGTGAGTGGCAGCAGGTGGCCCAGCAGGGGGGCCGTGGCCCAGGGTTGCTCAAGCAGCAGCGCTCCCCAGGCGACGGCATGGGTGAGGGCAACGGCAACGGCGGTGCCCACCAGCAAGCCATCCGGCCGCAGGCAGCGGGCGATCAGCAACAGGGCGCCCAGGGCCAGCACTGCCTCCAGCTCACGGCCAGCGGCGGGGGTGCCGACCACCACGGCGGTCAGCACCAGGGCCGGGCTGATCCAGCCCATCAAGGCCGGCAAGGGTTGGCGAAGGTCGAATCGAGGCATCAACACCTGCACCAGGGTGGTGAAGCCGGCCCAGGCCACCAGCAGTCCCGCCAGGGCTGGTCCTGAGGCGGTTTCAGGCCAGCTTGCGGTTCTCTCCAATGCGGCGCCCACCAGGGCGCCGAGGATCAGGATCACCGCCGTGCCGTTGAGCAGAGCCCAACCGACAGCACTGACCAGCGGCTCCCGTTTCATTGCCAGCAGCAGCAGGGCCAGGGTGGTGAGCGGCAGCAGGTGGCCCAGCAGCGGCAGGGGCGACCAGGGCAGCTGCTGCAGCTGAGCACCCCAACTGAGCACATGGAGGGCGACGGCCGCCGCGGCGAGGCTGCCCATCAGGGCCTCCGGCCGCCAGCGGCGGGCGATCAGCAGCAGACCACCGATCGCCAGCAGGCCCTCCAGTTCACGGCCCCCTTCGGGGGTGCAGAGGCCGGCGGCCACGAACACCAGCACCGCGCTCAGGCCACCCATCAACGGAGGCAAGGGCTGACGAACGGCAAAGCGACGCATCAACAACTGCACCAGGGTGGTGAAGGCGGCCCAGGCCACGAGGACACCCCCGTTGAGCGCCAGGCCTCCAGGACCGCCCTGGGTGGTGGTGCTCAACACGGTGCCGATGATCAGCACCACGCCGGTGCCGTTGAACAGAGCCCAGCCGATGCCACTGACCACGGTCTCCCGGCGCATCGCCAGGGCGAGCAGGGCCAGGCCAGTGAGGGGCAGGAGGTGGGGCAGGTACGTCGGCGCTGACCACCCCTGGGCATAGAGGGTCACACCCCCATGGCTGCCGGGAGCCAACAGCTGCAGCCCATGGATCCAGCCGACGCCATGGGCTGCGACCGCGGCCGCCGTGGCTCCTGCCAGCACTCCGTCGGGTCGCCAGCGGCGGCCCGCCAGCAGCAGGGCTCCGATCACCGCCAGGGCCAGCAGCTCCCGGCTGGGCTCCGGCGGGCAGACCATGGCGCCCACGAAGGCCAATGCTCCGGCAAGCCAACCCAGCAGCGCTGGCAGGGGGAGCTTCACGAGCCTGAGGCTGAGCTGCCGTTGCACCGCAGTGAGCAGGGCGCTAGCACCGATCAGCACACCGCCGTTCTGCCAGAGCAGGGCCGGCGCTCCACCGGACACCCCCGCCTCCACCCCGGCCAGCACCAGCAGCAGGGCGATCAGGTTCACCAGCCCCCAGCCGAGGCGCCGAATCGTGGAGTCGTTCTCCACAACACCCAGGCGCAGGAACAGGAGGGTCTCCACCAGCAGGACCATCAGCAGCAAGGGGCCGTTGGCGATCAGGGGGTGGAGGCTGATCACCGCCCCCATGGCCAAGGACTGGGCGATCAGGGTGTCGTTCAGCTGCAGCCAGCCCAGCTGGCCCTGGCGCGCCCGTCGGGCCAGCAGTGCCGCCACCAGCGCCGCCAGGGCCAGGGCCCCAGCGCGGCTGGCGGCCTGCTGGGGGTAGATCAGCAGAGCCAGGGCCAGGGCGCCCCAGTTGCTGAGCTGCAGGGCCAGGGGCAACGGCGCCAGCGACGCGGCGCTCCCCTCACTCCGGCTGAGCAACCGGCGGTGCTGCAGCAGCGCCCCGCCCCCGAACACCAGCAGGGCCGCCAGGGCTCCGCGCAGGCGCAGGTCGCCGCTGGCCTGGAGCGCCTCGGCGCAGCGCAGGAACCAGGCGCCGTGGAAGGCGGCATAGGCCAGGGTGACCACCAGGAGATGGGGATCCCAGGGGCGGCGCAGGGGCAGGATCAAGCCCACCAGGGCCACCAGGCTGGCGATCAGCAGCGTTTCAGCGGCCAGTGCCGGCTGGTTGTCCAGCACGATCATCAAGGGCACCAGGCCCAGCACCACGTGCAACGAAGCGATCGTCTGGGTGCGGGCGACACCGGCCAGGGCGAGGTTGACCCCCACCCCCAGGCTCAGCAGCGCCAGCCCCTGGCGGGGATTCTGCAGCCACTGGAGACCGAGGCCCGGCAGCCCACCACCCGCCGCACAGGCGAACAGGAACAGGGCGGCCCCGCCGCTGCGCATCCAGTGGGTGAGGTTGCGCCAGGGGAGCCGATGCCCAAGGACTAAGGAAGGAGCCGCCAGGGCGGCCGCTGCCGCCACGGTCATCCAGAAGCGCTGGAAGGGGCCCAGTCGCAGGGCGACGTTGATGACCACGAAGGTGACCCCGGCCACCACCACCAGCACACCGAGGATGCCGGTCCAGTTCTCGATGAACAGGCGCTCAATCCGGCGCCAGAGCAGTTGCAGGGCGCTGGGTTCCGCCGGCGCCGGCGGAGGCGGGGCTGGTGGCAGCGGAGCTGGGGGAAGCGGGGCTGGGGGAAGCGGTGGACGCCGGACGGCAGGGCGGCGGGACGGGGAGCGCTCCGGTTCGGGCGCCTGGGGGGCACGAACCGAACCCTGCTGATGGGGCGCCCTGGGACTGGACGGCGGCGGCGGGGTACTGCCCAGCCGCTCGGCGCTCTCATGCAAGGAATCCGATCGAACCTCCCGTGGTTCGGCTGTCAGGGAGGGCGGCGCCGGCTCTGGGAGGGGGACGGGGATCGCCGCTCTGCCCGCTCGTCTTGGCGGCGCTCCAGGTCGATCAACCGCAGATCGATGCCCTGCAACTGAAGGGCCAGCTCCGCCAGGCGGACCTCCAGGTGCTTGAAGTGGTGCAACAGCTCCCGGGTGCGCCGGCGTCCTTCTGACGCGCCACTCACCAGAACGATGGCCACGACGATCACCAGCAGAATCAGGACTCCGCCCATGGAGACCAGTCAGTGGAACTGCCTTCTTCCTAGTCAGCGGCCCATGGAGCCTCCGCTGACTGTCATGGTTCGTCGCCCGGGCTAGATCTGAGTGGTGTGGATCGATCGCGATGACCTTCTTCGAGGTGCTCTGGGAGGGCGACAGCTTCAGCGATGCGGCGGATCTCGATGAGGCCCTGGCCTGCTATCTGGTGGTGAAGCCCGAGGGTTTGGCCTGGAGCGAGGTCTGTAGCAACCCCACCTATGCCCCGAGCATCCGGCGCTACAGCTCCTTCGATTCCTACCTCGACAACGACGACGCCCTCGAGGTGATCGAGGTCACGGCCGCCATGCTCGAAGCGGCCGAGGCCCAGGCGGTCCAGGCGCCGCCGGAATAGGACCCACGGCCTGATCGCGACACTCTGATGGGGAGTGACAGGGAAAGCTCTATCTCCCTGCGTTTTGTAGTCTTACCAGGCCGGCGTATGTCCAAGCGTCATTCGCTCGTGGGTGTGCTCCGTCTGCGCTCTCAAGCAAGGATTCTTGATTTCCTGTCGTTTCGACTATGCCTGATCTCTCAATTTACGAAGCTAAATGGCAAGAGAAATGCGAAGAGCACATCAACGCTTTTGGCGACATGCTGTTGGTGTGGCGCCAGTCCAACGGTTGGAGCAGCCAAACGCTTCAGGATTGGGCCCATAACTGCCCAGAGCTGCTGCCGATCAAACTTCTCAACTCGGTGCTGACTGGCCTTGAGTTGAAGCTCAACAAGAACACGGATACGAGCACATTTCAGGCCCTTGGGATGGCCAACGTGGCCCTTTCTGAGGACTTTCGAGGCGCGATCCGCGATCGAGTCCTGCACGAGCGGATCTACAACGCCAAACCGATCTGCCATCAAAACGGAAAACCGTGGACGCCGGGAGACTTTTTCCGAGCCTTCATTGGCGAGTTGGCCATCCCCGAGGCGTACAAGCCGAGCCTGCTGGATCCCGACGACGACGTGCTGGCCATGGAGGCTGAGGAAGCCCGAGGCCGATTTCATGCCCTGCGCAAGGCCGAGGGGCTGATGCCGGTTGCGGGATTCATGCGACTGATGCGGCCCACGCCAAGTACCGAGCTGTCGATCCGTGAGCGCATTGAATCCGTTCTCCTGGGCGAAGACAGCTTTGCTGAGCGTGATGCCGGCGCCATCCTGCTCTGCGAGCGACTGCTGGGGTCGTGGGAACGGGAACTGGAAGCGGACGGATCTGGGAAAAATTGAATCAAGCGATCTGCGCTTTCATGTTGAGACTTCCTCCATCGCGGAGGCAGCCTCAACCGCTCACCACCCGAAAGGTGAGATTGATCCGCTCCTCCTTGATCTTCAGGCGGGCCGGCAGGGCGTGCAGCCAGTGGCGCTGGGTGGGGGGATCCATCACCAGCAGATCGCCATGGCCCAGTTCCTGGCTGATCGGGGCGTGGGCTAATCGTTCGGGGCGTTTCGGCTTGAGCCGGAAGCTGCGCGTAGCCCCCAGGCTCAGCGAGGCGATCGGCGCGCTGGCCTCCAGCTCCGGCTCATCGTCGGCGTGCCAGCCCATGCGCTCGCCCCCATGGCGGTAGCGGTTGAGCAGCAGGGAATTGAAGCGGCAGCCCAGCAGCGCCCCGAGCTGCTCTCGCACGGCCTCCAAGGGCGGACTCCAGGGCTCGGGCTGATTGAGCAGGCCGCTGTAGGTGTAGTGGCAACCGGGATCGGCCACCCAGCAGGTGAGGCGGGGCAGGGGATGGCTGCGGCCAAACAGGCTGATCGCCTCCTGGCGCCAGGGCACCTCCGCGAGCAGCTGGAACAGCAGTCGATCGGCGCCCGGGGGGCCACCATCGAGCCAGCCGGGCCAGAAGCGCAGGGCCAGCCCCTCGGCGCAGGTCCGCTGGGGTCGCTGGGGTAAGCCGACCAAGGGCCCTAGAAGAACTGATCGAAGTTGTCGAAATCCACGGCCTTGAAGGTGCCCGCGTCCACCTGGGCCATCAGGCGGGCGAGCTGCACCCAGAGTCCGCCGGCGGTGAGCAACGAGAGCAGCAGCGCCACCAGCAGCGCCGTGGCACCGCCAAAGCCAAACACCTGCAGGATGCCGCCGATGAACAGGGTGATGCCCAGCACGATGCCGATCGCAGGAGCCACCGTTTCGATGCGCGCCAGCGGCAGCAACGTCAAGCGGTCCTGCTTCCAGCCCTCCAGCCGGTTCTGGATCACCTTGGCGAAGGTGAGCCCGCAGAGCACCCCGACCGCCAACCCGAAGATCGCCACCGCGTAGGGGGATCGCTGTAGTAGGGCACGTACTCCAGCAGGATCTCCTGGGCGTCGAGATCGCCGAACATTCCGCTGGCCGCATCGCTGGCCGCTTCGCTGAGGGTGATCGGGTCGGGGAACAAAGTGGTGGCCAGGGGCATGGGGCTGTGACCTTAGGCCGCCGCCTCGAGGGCGCCGGCGAGGGGATTGAGCCGCGCCAGCATCCCGCCCGCCAGCTTGCGCACCGAGAAGGTGCGCCCAAGCAGAGCCAGCAGGCCCTGGAGGTCATCGGTCTGGAGCCGGTTGTCGCGCACCAGGTTGAGCAGCAGCCGCTGACGCAGGCTGCTGCCCTGGGGCCCCAGCAGCAGCCGCAGGCCAGCACCGGCCACGGGCAGCAGATCGCCGTAGCCTTCGCCGTCGTTGGCCTCCACCACGGTCAGCAGGCTTTCGAGCCGCTGCAGCTGCAGGCGGCCATGGCGATCGAACAGCACCTCCATCAGCTTCTCGCGCAGTTCGGCGGTGTCGCCGGCCAGCAGACGCCGGGCGACGTAGGGGTAGGCCACGCCAATGATCCGGAAGGCGGGATCCAGCCTCAGCGCCAGCCCCTCCTGGCTCACCACCGCCCGGATGATCAGGGCGAAGCGCGCCGGCACCCGAAACGGGTAATCGAACATCAGTTCGGAGAAGCGATCCGTGATCGCCTTGAAGTTGAAGCTGCCCACGTTCTCTCCGAGCTGGCCGCCCAGCACGGTCTCCAGGGCGGGCACGATCGGGGTCAGATCGGTGCTGGGGTTGAGGAACCCCAGGGCGACGAAATCCCCGGCCAGGGCCTGGAAATCGCGGTTGATCAGGTGCACCACCGCGCCGGTGAGGGTGAGCCGGTCAAAGTCGCTGATCGAGTCCATCATCCCGAAATCCACATAGGCCACATGGCCCAGGTTTCCGGTCTTGCCCGGCAGGGCGAACAGGTTGCCGGGGTGGGGATCGGCATGGAAGTATCCGAACTCCAGCAATTGCTGCAGCCCGGCCATCACGCCAGTGCGGATCAGCGCCGTGGGATCGAGGTGCTCGGCTTCGAGGGTTCGGCGCTCCTGGAGCTTGGTGCCGTTGATCCACTGGGTGGTGAGCACGCGGCGGGCGGAGAGCAGCCGCTCCACCCGGGGCACGAACACCGTGGGGTTGTGCTCGAACAGGGCCGCAAAGCGCTCGGCGTTGTCGGCCTCAAGGCGGTAGTCGATCTCCTCGAAAAGGGTGCGACCGAACTCATCGATGATCTCCCCCAGCCCGAAGCCCAGGTTGAGCGGAAGCAGCGGCGCGCTGAGCACTGCCAGCAGCCGGATGATCGCCAGGTCCCGACGCAGGATCTGGGGCAGGTTCGGCCGCTGCACCTTCACCGCCACCCAATGGCCGCTGCCCAGGCGCACCTTGTAGACCTGCCCGAGGCTGGCGGCGGCCACCGGCGCCTGGGGGAACACATCGAACAGTTGATCGGCCGGGGCCCCCAGCTCCTCCTGGATCACCGCCAGGGCAATGGCGTGGGGGAAGGGGGAGATTGTCCTGCAACTGGGTGAGCTGGTCGAGCCAGTCCCGTCGCACCAGATCAGGCCGGGTGGAAAGGGCCTGGCCCACCTTGATGAAACAGGGGCCCAGGTTGGTGAGGGTGGTGAGGATCTTCTGGCCCAGCCGGCGCTGCACGGCGGCGTCGCTGCTGGAGCCCTGGATCAGCAGGGCCAGTGCCAGGGCGGCCAGCTGGCTGAGCACCTGGAGCAGGCGTCCGATGAGCACCCAGGGGCGAAGCAGGAGCCAGCGCAGGTCACCCTTGGGGTCGTAGCGCAGGGGAAGGGCGGCGTCGGCGATGGCGTGGTTCTCCCGGGACCTTGGTCGTGTCTGCAGACTCTAGGAACACCTTCCGGGGAGCCATGGGCCTGCTGAATGCCCTGCGCCTGGCCCGGGCCGACCTCGCCCTGCACCTGCCGGCCCATGGCCGGGGCCGGGGCCTGGCGCCCGATCTGAAGCGGCTGCTGCGCCAGCCCCCGGCTCCTGGGACCTGCCGGAACTGCCCAGCATCGGCGGGCCCCTGGAGCACGACGGCGCGGTGGCCGAAAGCCAGGCCGCCGCGGCCAAGCTGCTCGGGGCCCAGCGCTGCTGGTTCGGGGTCAATGGCGCCAGCGGGCTCTTGCAGGTGGCGCTGCTCGGGCTCTGCCCGCCCGGCTCGCGGGTGCTGCTGCCCCGCAACCTGCACCGCTCGTTGCTGCACGGCTGCGTGCTCGCTCAGCTCCGCCCGGTGCTCTTCGATCTGCCCTTCGATCCGGCCACCGGCCTCTGGCTGCCCCCCGATGCCGCCCACCTGGAGCGGGTGCTGCAGGCGGCGGGGGAGCTGGCGGGGGGAACTGGCAAAAGGTGAGCTGGCAGCAGTGGTGCTGGTGAACCCCACCTATCAGGGGCTGGCGGCCGATCTGCCCCCGCTGGTGGAGCTGGTGCACCGACGCGGTCTGCCGCTGCTGGTGGATGAGGCCCACGGCGCCCACTTCGGTCTCGATCCCTTGCTGCCGCAGGGGGCCCTGGCCAGCGGCGCCGATCTGGTGGTGCAGTCGCTGCAGAAGGCCGCCGGCGGCCTGGCCCAGAGCGCCGTGCTGCTGCTGGGCCCAGGCGCCTCCGCCAGGGTGGACCCGGCGGCTGTGGAACGGGCGCTGCTCTGGCTGCAGACCTCCAGCCCCAGCGCCCTGCTGCTGGCCTCCTGCGAAGCGGCCCTGGCGCATTTGCACGGCCCCGACGGCCGGCGGCGGCTGGGGCGCTCGCTGGAGCTGGGTCTGCGGCTGCGCGCGGCCCTGGAACGCCAGGGGCTGCCCGTTGTGGCCAACGACGATCCCCTGCGGCTGGTACTGCACGCAGCGGCCCTGGGGATCCAAGGCCTCGACGCCGACCAGTGGCTGCTGGAACGCGGCGTGATCGCCGAACTGCCCGAACCGGGCTGCCTCACCTTCTGCCTGGGGCTGCGCCCCCAGCCGGCTGATCCCCCGGTTGGGGAAGCAGCTCAAGCAGTTGGGGCGAGAACTCGGGGGCACCCCCTGCCCGCCTTCTCGGCGCCACCGCTGCCCCTGGTGGCCGAACCGGAGCTGGCCCCCGCCGTGGCCTGGCGAGCCCGGGCCGAGCCGGTGCCCCTGGCGCAGGCCGCCGGACGGCTGGCGGCGGAGCCGCTCTGCCCCTACCCACCCGGCATTCCCCTGCTGATCCCCGGTGAGCGGATCGACGCCGAGCGCGCCGATTGGCTGCGGCGTCAGCGGGCACTCTGGCCCGGCCAGATCGCTGATACGGTGAGCGTCCTGGCGGATTGAGCACGCCCATGCAAGCAGCTGCTGGGGGCGTGCCCGTCGAACCCTTCCAGTGGGATTTCGTCACCCCCGGGGTGCCGGACAGCAGCTTCGAGGACGCCCCAGGCTTCAGCCCTACGCCGCTTGAACTGCGGGTGATGCTGCTGGCCCACCTGCGCCCCAGGGCCCAGTCGCTGGTGTGGGACGTGGGGGGCGGCACCGGCGCCCTGGCCCTGGAAATCGCCCGGCTGATGCCCGCCGGAGCCGTGCACACCCTGGAGCGAGACCCCGAAGCGATCGAGCTGCTCAAGCGCAACCGCCGCCGCTTCGGCATCAGCAACCTGCACATCCACGAGGGTCAGGCCCCGAGCGATCTGAACAGGCTGCCCGCCAACCCCGACCGGGTGCTGCTGGAGGTGGGGCGTCCCCTGGCGGATGTGCTGAACGCCGTCTGGCAGGCGCTGCAGCCGGGGGCCGGCTGGTGATCAGCACCACGAGCCTGGAGGGGCTGGTGGATGCCACCGACACCCTGGGCCAGTTGCAGGCCCATGACGTGCAGGTGGTGCAGGCCACCGTGCACCGCATGCAGCGACGGGGCAGCCAAGCCAGGCTGGCGGCGGCCGAACCCCTGTTCCTGATCGCCGCCGAACGCCCCCTTTGAGCCCGCTGATCCCCGCCGATCCCCCTCTGCCGGGACCGCGCCAGCGCACCTCCCTCCCCCGGGTGGTGAGTGGTCTGGCGGCAGGCGGTTTCGGTCTGGTGGTGGTGAGTCTGGGGAGTTGGTGGTTCACCCTGGCGGTGTGCGTGCTGGTTCACCTGGGCCTGCTGGAGTTCTTCCGCCTGGCGCAGTTCAAGGGGATCCGGCCCGCCACCAAGACCACCCTGGTGCTCTGCCAGGTGCTGCTGCTGGCCACCCAGGCCGCCAGCGGCGGCGGCGAGCGCGCCACCGAACTGGCGGCGGCGGTGCTGCCGGTGTCGGGGGCGGCGATCTGCGGCTGGCTGCTGCTGCAGCCGGTCACCGGCACGATCGCCGACATCGCCGCCTCGATCTTCGGGCTCTTCTACCTGGGCTTTCTGCCCAGCCACTGGCTCAAGCTGCGCGACCTCACAGGCGAAGCCCTGGCCCCCCATCTGGTGGGCGCCCCCTGGCCCCTGGGCCCGGGCATGGCCTTCACCCTGCTGGCCTGCCTGCTGATCGTCGCCACCGACATCGGCTCCTACGTGATCGGGCGCCGGCTCGGGCGCCATCCGCTCTCGCCGATCTCCCCGGGCAAAACGGTTGAGGGGGCCCTGGGGGGATGGGCTGTGCCGTGCTGACCGGCGCGATCGGCGGCGTGCTGCTGGGTTGGCCCTGGGGGGATGGGCCCTGGGGGGCCTGCTGGGCGGTGTGGTGGCGGTGTTCGCCCTCGTGGGCGACCTGACCGAATCGATGATGAAACGGGATGCGGGCGTGAAGGATTCAGGCGATGCCATCCCCGGCCACGGGGGTATCCTCGATCGCATCGACAGCTACCTGTTCACACCGGCGGTGGTCTTTTATTTCGTCACGCTGCTGGTGCCACTGGTTTCTTGAAGAAGACTGTCCTGAGTAGAACGTTTCTGGGCGAAGCTGAGGGAGCAAACCTTTTCGATGAGGGCTCCCTGAAAACGTGACACAGGAGCCAGACCAGTGAAACGAAGTAACTCAATAAACCCAACAATTGATCGGCAGGGTGAAGGTTGCCACAAACTTTCTCATCTCAAGGCAGCTTTTCTCCGTCGCAAGTCGCAACGAAATGGCTGGCACAGGCCCATCCAGCGATTGACAGCCACATTGGCAATCAGGTTGTTTCGCAGTCATTGGATTGATGGTCCGGCAGCCGCCATCGCGCAGCACCAACAGATCGGCGATGAACAGAAATACCCCCAGATCGGTGCCGCGTCCATCCACATCACCGATCACCGCCTGCAGGGTGTGAGGCAGCGCGTCACGGAAAAAGCCGGTGGGCCGGGCGTTCTCGATCCGGTTGCGGTATGAGGAGTCCGGCTCCTTGACGCCAGGGGGCAGGTAGACCGAGCGGCGACTGGTGCCGTCGGGAGCATCGAGCAGGTTCCAGCAGTCGAAAGCCAGCTGCAGCCGATCCCGCAGTCCACGCAAGGTGTTGTGTTCGCGCCAGGGCTCCAGCAGCGGGGCGCCCTTGGCGGCGGCGCGGGCTTGCTGCTCGTTCGGAGATAGCGGCAGCCACTTGTTGCGGGATCGGCTGCGACTCCTGGAGGCCAAAGGCTTGGTGCTGCTTTTGGCTATTGCCACCAGTGGGCAAACCTCCTCCCTTCTCAATCGCCCTTAGGATCATCCCATCAGATCATCCCTGGAGGGATGGGCTATGCATGCCGTCAGCGTCAGCGGCCTCAAGAACAATCCGGCCGAGGCCCTGCGCCAGTCCAAGCAGGGCATGGTCGTCGTGCTCAACAGGGACCATCCCGATGCGGTGTTGATGGGCCTCGATCAGGACGGACTGCTGCAGGCACCGGGCGTGCGGCCCGCGCTGGCCACGGCCCTGTTCCGCGATGGTGAGCTGTCCCTGGCCCGCGCCGCCCGGGTCGCCGAGATGGACACGGCCGCCTTCATCTCCCACCTCTCACGGCTGGGGATTCCGGTGATCCGGCTGACGGAAGCCGAAGCCAACGCCGACCTTGACACCCTGGAGCAATGGCTGCAGTCGTCATCAGCGACGCCAGCCCTCTGATCGGCCTCGCCCGTGTGAACGGGATCGGCTGGCTGAAGGAGCTGTTCGGGGAGGTCCTCATCCCAGAAGTGGTCGCCGCTGAGGTCATCACCGGAGGCTTCCCTGCGGAAGAAGCGCGCATCACCGCTGCGTTGGAGGCTGGCTGGCTGCAGATTGCTGGTCCCATTCCAGACGGGCCTGACCTGCCGGATCTCGATGAGGGAGAAGCGGCCAGCATTCGCCTGGCCCTGGCGCATCCGGGCCCGGCGCTGCTGCTGATCGACGAGCGCTCAGGGCGGGCCGTGGCCCAGGGCTTGGGGCTGTCGATGGCAGGTACAGCCGCGGTCATCGGCATGGCCCGAGCGCGCCATTTGATCCCGTCAGCTCGGGCCGTGTTGTCCCAACTGCATGGCAGTGATTTCAGGATCGCTCCGGAAGTGATTCATGCCGTGCTGAAACGCTGCGGCGAGAGCAGCCCTGAAACTGCACAGGAGACCTGAGGGAGGCCTGGGCTACAGCGCTCAGGCCAGCACAGCGGAATGGATTGACAACGCCACGGGATGCCTCAAGGCTGTTCTCCAATGACTTGAAGTGGCGCTACCCGCTTTCCCCTCGTCAACTGCAGGGCAGCCAGGACATCCACACGATCAGGGAACTTCTGCACCATCAAAACGTGAGCACGACCATGATCTATATCAATGTTCTCAATCGTGGGCCGTTTGTGTCCGCAACCCGGCAGACATTGTGTGGCGTCATGAACAAGTGGTTCTCGCACCCGAGAATCACGGCCAAGCCTATGGAGAAGGGTCTAAAAGCCTCTAATTCAACTGGGTTCTTGCTGTGAGCCCGATGCCCTTGAGACGCGGTTCTCAGAAAGGGGTGCTCTCTCAGCGGTGGTTCACAGAAACCATCCAATAACAACTTAGCCGAATCTCTGGGAAGGGCGCCGGGCTGAGCGGAGGAACAGGATGCGCTCTAGCTTGGAATATTGCTACAATGGCATCAATAGGGAGCTACAAATGAATTTCACTTTGGAGTGCGAAGAAGAAGTAGACGGTCGTTGGATCGCCGAGGTGCCCGAGCTGCCTGGAGTTCTTGCATACGGGAGTTCCTCTGCTGATGCAATGTCAAAAGCTGAGGTCTTAGCCCTTCGTGTAATCGCTGATCGGCTTGAAAATGGCGACTCCGAGCCAGTCAGCATCCAGTTTTCCCTTCCACTCTCTGCATGAGTCATTGGCCGTCAGCTAAAGCCAAGAAAGTATTAGCAGCCCTGCTGTCCATTGGATGGGGAGTTAAGCGTCAGTCAGGATCTCACAAGACCCTTGAACACGCAGGCTATCCGGACTATGTCTTTGCATTCCATGATGGCGAGGAGATTGGCCCCAGGATGCTGTCTCGAATTGCCAAGAACACCGGTCTCAAACCAAGTGATCTTTGATGCAGGCAGTAATCGACTAACAATGCCATTCTCCTGAGCCGCCCCCTGATGATCTTTGTTGAACTTCCTGGCTCTCGTCGGCCAGCGGAACCGCATGGTGGAGCTGTCGCGCTTGGAACAAAGATCTAGAACCGGCTCTCCTTATGCATTCAGGGCAACACCCTCGCCTCGCCCTCCAGCTCGAGGTTGCCCTTGCTCAAGCGGGCTTCATCGATGCGAATCGATGGATCCATGGGCAGGCGTGCCACCGCACTCCCCTCGATCGCTCTGATTTCGACGCTGCCTTTCACCGCCTGGGTCATGGCGCAGATCTCGCTGGGTGGTGACCCTTCGCCCGCAACCACCGCAAGGACCAGCACCTCGTCGGCGATGCGCAGGCTCCCCAGGGGCGAACGCCCCAACAACTGCTCCGCCAGCAGGTCCCCCAGCCACCCCCAGGGTGGGCTGGTGAGCGAGCGGTTCAGACCTTCGCCGCTGAAGGCCACGGCGCCCCTGATCTGGAACGATTCCTCCAGCTGCAAGCCCTGGCCCTTGAGCAGGCCGCCCATCTGCACGCGGATCGCGGTGCTGGTGAGCTCCACCCGCTCGAACATCAACTGCTGGTAGACGACCCCCTGGGCCACCACACTCACCCCCTCCAGGCGACCGCGCAGGAGTTGGAGGGCGCTGCCGTGGAGCTGCAGCTCGAGCGCATCGACGGCCTGGCACTGCTGGCGGATCCAGAGCTGCAGGCCGCTGGCCAGCAGCTGCAACGCAGGGCTGGGGCGGGAGTTGTCATGGCCAGTGCTCATGGCTGTTCAGCAGCCCACGCCCAGGCCTCGGCCACCCGCTGGGGCTGATCGAGATGGGGCAGGTGGCCGCAATCCTCCAGCTCCCGCAGGCGCTCCCCCAGCAAGGCCTGGGCGGCGCGCTTCTGGGCCGGCCGCAGGATGCGATCGTTGGCGCCCCAGAGCACCTGCAGGGGCTGGGGGGCAGGGGATCACCGCAGCCGGCGAAGCCGCCGCTGCGGGCGAAGCGGCCCAGGGCCATCCCCCAGCCGGGCACCGCCAGGGGCAACGAGGCGATCTGCTCCTCGGCGGGGCCCACGCTGCTGGCGGGGTCGGCGAAGGCGGTGCGCACTAGGCCCCGGCGCACGCCGGGAAGGGCGAGAAAGCGCACCCCCAACAGATCCAGCAAGGGCGGCAGCGGCATCGGCCGGCCGGTGAGCCCGGCGGGGGCCAGCAGCAGCAGCCGTTCGATGCGCTCGGGCTGCCGACGGGCCAGCTCCACCGCCACCGATCCGCCCATGGAGGCGCCGATCAGACCCATTGGGTCCGGGGAGATCCGCTCGGCGATGGCCGCCAGCAGGGCCTCCAGGTGAGCCAGCACCCCGGCCGGGTTGTAGGAACCCTCGCTGGGCCGGGGGCAGAAACCGAAGCCGTAGAGGTCGGGGATCACCAGGGTGAAACGGGCCGAGAGCAGGGGCGCCAGGCGCCGGAACTCCAGCAGCGAGCTGTCGAAGCCATGGAGCAGCAGCAGGGGCGGCCCCTGGCCGAGCAGCGCCACCGGCCAGCGACCCTCCAGCCCCGCCAGCTCCCACCACTGCACCGCGGCGGCCAGGTCCCGCCCCTGGGGGTCGATCAGGCTGCGGGCAGCCTCGGCCAGCAGCGCCTCTCCAGCGCTCAAGCCGCGAGCTCGCGCTGGTGCGTGGGGCAGGCGTCGGCGCTCACCAGGGCCCCGAGCAGATCAGCGGGGGTGACCGGGAAAGGGAGATGGTGGAGGTCGGAGTGGGGCAGGCAAGCGAAGGCACAGATCGCCTGCAGATCGCTCAAGGGGGCCGAGGCGAGGCCCAGATCGGCGAGGGTCACGGGCAGGCCGAGGGTGCGAAAGAAGCCCAGCAGCTGACGGCGGGCCTGGGCCGCCAGCTGGTTGCCGGCGAGCTGCTCCTCCAGACGCAGCTGCACCAGGATCCCGAAGCCCACCTTTTCGCCGTGGAGCCTGCCGTGGGTGGCCTCCAGCTGGGTGAGGCCGTTGTGGACCGCATGGGCGGCCACCGTGCGGCAACGGGCGCCACCGAGGCCGCCGATCAGACCGGCGGTGAGGCCACTGGCCTCCGCCACCCGGACCCAGGCCTCACCGCCGGGTTCCGCCAGGGCCGCCTCCCCTTCAAGCAGGAGCTGATCGCGCAGCACCCGCGCCATCTGCACCGCCTGCTGGATCAGGCCGTCGCCGCTGCTGCCGCTGCTCACCTGGGCCTCGTACCACTTGGCCATCGCATCGGCCAGGCCGCTGGCCAGGGTGCGCACGGGCGCCTGGCGCACCAGGCCGTGGTCGAACACCAGCAGCTCCGGGCAGCGATCAAGGGCCACATCGCCCTCGAAGGCACCGGCTGGGGAATAGAGGTTGGCCAGGGCCGTCCAACCGGCGCAGGTGGCGGCGCTGGTGGGCACGGTGAGGCAGGGCAGGTCCAGCCGCTGGGCCAGCAACTTGCCGGCATCGAGCACCTTGCCGCCACCGGCGGCCAGAACCGCATCCACGGCGCGGCCAGCGCGGGCTGCAGCGGTGAGCTCCGCCTGCAGTCGCCCCAGATCCTGCTCGCAGCAGTCGAACTGCAGCTCACCATCAATCGGATCGAGGCCCTGATCGCGCAGATCGGACGCCAACCGCTGGCGCAGTTCGGCGGTGGCGGCGCTGCGACCGAGCAGCAACGGGCGGCGACAAAGGCCGGCGATCAGCGGCAGGGCCTCGGCCCAGGCCGCCTCCCCCGCAGCACCCGGGCCGGGGCGATCTGGTGCTGGCTGACGGGGCTGGTCATGCCTTGAGTTTAAAAGTCGCGCCCCTTCCCTCGCTTGGCCGTCCTGGGGGGAACCTTGAGCCCGCGTTGATCAGGAAGCCATTGAGGGTCACCGTGAAGGCTGGGGAGAGCGGTTCGGCGCGCCGCCAAGGAGGGCTTGGAGACAGGTCCCATGCGGTGCCGATCTCTAGCCTGAAAACAAGGCAAGGCCAGGCTTGTTCGCATGAACGACGCTGATCTCAAGCAGTCCATCGCGTCCTACGGGGCCCGTGATCTTGGGGAACGGAAATCGTGGTACTCGGCAGCGGCCCAGGTGTACGAACGTGCACGTCCGGCCTATCCCCAGGAGCTGATCGAGCAGGTCATCAAGGTCGCCGGACTGACCCGCTACTCCAGAATCCTTGAGGTGGGATGTGGACCGGCAACCGCCACCCTTGGCTTGGCTCCCTTGGGGTGCCCGATGGTGTGCCTGGAGCCCAACCGAGACTTTGCTGTGGCAGCTCGGCGACGTTGTGAGGCCTACCCCTCGATCGAAATCGTCGAGTCGGCCTTTGAGGAATGGCCCCTGGCTGAACAAGCCTTCGATGCTGTTCTGGCGGCCAGTTCATTTCATTGGGTGACGCCAGAGGTGGCCTACCGCAAGGCCTCTTCAGCACTGAACGAACGCGGCCATCTGATTTTGTTGTGGAACATGGAACTTCAGCCCTCAAAGGCCACCCATGAACTCCTGCTGGAGGCCTACGAGCTGCATGCTCCAGAGCTGATCCGCCATGAAACCAGGGCTGAGCAGCAGCGGATTCTCAGCGTGCTGGCGCAACTCGCCCTGGAATCGGACCTGTTCGGCAACCTGCAGGAGGGGTCGGTTGAAACCCAGCTCACCTGGTCGGCGGATCAGTACCTGGAGTCCTTGGCCACCTACTCCCCCTATCTCCGGTTGGACCCCGAGCGTCGATCAGCGCTGTTCGCGGAGTTACACAGGATCATCGACAAGCTGCCTGGGGGGCAGATCGCCTTGTCGTACCTCTCGGCGTTTCAGATCACCCAGAAACGGCCATCGACCTGATCATCGCCCCGCTGGCGCGCTGGTTCATGACCAGATCAGACCGGAGGCCTGCCTGGAAAGATCCGGTCACCGTTTGGGGGCAGCGCCCCGCCGACAGGAGCAAACCCAAGCCATAGAAAGGATCCAGGCCAGCCTCCCCTTCCCGCCCCCCAGGACCATGCCCCCTCCCCGAAGGCCTCTCGCCCCCGCTGGCGCGCCAGCCTCGCCCTCTCCGGGGTGGCCCTGGCCCTGGGCGGCTGCGCCATGGTGCAGGCCACCGCCCTGGCCCCTCGGTTGCAGCCGCCCCTGGCGGTGGGCGCCGGCGGCCGCTGCACCAACGGCAACCGCAACGCCGAGCAGATCTTCAGCGCCTCTAAAAATGGCGTCGCCGTGGTGCGCACCGACCGCGGCCTCGGCAGCGCCTTCGTGGTCGCCCAGCAGAACGGCACCACTTACCTGGTCACCAACGCCCACGTGGTGGAGGGCAGCGACGGGGTGAACCTCAAGTGGGTGGACGGCCGCAGCGACGGAGCCCAGGTGGTGGCCCGGGGCGGCGGCGGCTCCCCACCAACGACCTGGCCCTGCTGGCGGTGCAGGGCACCCGCGGCCAGGTGCTCAAGCTGAACGATCGGCCCTCCGCCGTGGGCCAGGAGGTGTTCGTGATCGGGGCGCCCAAGGGGCTGGAGTTCAGCCTCAGCCGCGGCGTCGTCAGCAGCCTCCGGGATCGCGACGGCATCCTGCAGATCGATGCGGCGATCAACCCGGGCAACTCCGGCGGCCCGGTGCTCGACGCCCGCAACTGCGTCGCCGGCATCGCCACGTTCAAATACAACGACAGTGAGGGGCTCAACTTCGCCGTCTCCGCGGCGGCGGTGCGCGATTTCCTCAAGCGTTTGCCCGCGGCTGGCGAGGGGTCAGCGGGAGGCAGTGACGACACGGCCCGGGTTCCCTATCCAGAAGCGCGCCCCAGCGAACCGGAGGGCGTGGCACCCGGCGCCCCCAGCGTCTGCGTGTTCCGCCGGGGCGACCAGGCTGACGCCGAGCGCATCCCCTGCCGCCTCAGCCGCCTGCAGAACGACAACGGCCAGACCATCTACGACCTGGCCTGGGCCGACGGCTCCCGCAACGCCTATGCCTTCTTTGAGAGCGGCAAGGTGCTGATCCAGGCCAGCGACGGCCAGGGCGGTTCCGGCAGCGACGAAGGACGCTTCCAGGTGGGGGCCGCCGGGGTGGCGATCCAGAGCAGCCCAGGCAACCTTGCCTTCATTCCTGGGCTCAATCCCGTCCTGAATTGAAGGCGATCCCGGCCCTGACGGGCGCTTCCGGGTGGCCACGATTGACCTCCCCAGGGGGCCGCCCTCTACGCTTCCTGCGACTGAGACGGGCCACAGGGTGCTGAAGGGCGAAGTGAACCGGGCCTTGGAACTCAAGGAGCTGGGCTGGCCGGCCGATGACGTGCGGCGCTACGAGGAGCTGTGGGAGTACCGCCAGCGCTGGGGGGCGATCAACCTCGAACCGGAGGACCGGGCTTACCTGCGCAAGGCCGATGCCGCCCTCCCCAAGCTGCCGACGGGCAAGGGGTCGGTGCGCAAGAGCTTCCGCGACAAGTCGCACGTGCGCTGGCTGAACTTCTACCTGGAGGCCTTCAAGGCCGCCGAGGCGGAACTGGGGCTGACAGGCGTTGAGCTGGGCGCCTGGCGCATCGTGCTCGAAGAAGAGCTGCGCGCCCTGGCCTACGACGAACCGGTGCTGGGGTTGCCCGACACCCTCAAGGCCAAGGCGTTGATCCCGGCTCGGGAAGCCTGGGTGGCGGCCACCGCCGCCGGCGGCCGTGTGCTGCAGGTGGATTTCGCTGCCCCGCTGGCGGCCCTCAAGGCCAGGGAAAAGACCAGCTGGAAGCCCCTGCGGGGCGAGGACAACGCCGCCGCCAGCGACTACCCCGTGCTGGAGGCCCAGGCGGCGGCCAGCTTCCGCTCCCAGGTGCGCCAGGAGGTGGTGGCCCTGATCCGCAGCACCTTCCCCTCGCTCAAGGACACCGAGAAGCCCCTGCCCCCGGACGACTGGCAGCCGGCCTGAAGCGGCGGTGTTCTCCGCCGCCTGCGAGCGCAACAAAGGCCCGATCCTTGAAGTGCTGCGCCGCCGGCTCCCCGCCCGCGCGACGGTGCTGGAGCTGGGCTCGGGCACGGGCCAGCACGCCCAGCATTTCTGCGCCTCGATCGAAGGCCTGAGTTGGCAACCGACGGAGCTGGCGCCCCATCTGGAGATGCTGCGCTTGTTGCTGCTGCAGCCCCCGGCCAGAGGGGTTGTTGGAGCCCCTCGCCCTCGACGTGCGCGAGCAGCCCTGGCCAGCGGGCCCCTTCGAGGCGGTGTTCTCGGCCAACACGGCGCACATCATGCCTTGGGAGGCCGTGCTGGCTCTGCTGGCCGGCGCGGCGCAGGTGCTCTCGCCCGAGGGCCTGTTGTTGCTCTATGGCCCCTTCAGCGAGGGCGGCGTGCACAGCGCTGCCAGCAACGCCGCCTTCGACGCCGAGCTGCGGGCCCGCGATCCGTCCATGGGGGTTCGCGATGCCCAGGTGATCCAGGCCGAGGCCGTCCGGGTGGGGCTGAACCTGGCGGAAGGCGTGGATCTGCCCGCCAACAACCGAATGCTGATCTTCCGGAACGGCGTGGGCATGCTTGAGCGATGAGCGAAGCACCCCTGCGCGAGCCGGCGGCTGTGCTGAGGGAGGTGTTCGGCTACGGCGCCTTCCGCGGCCCCCAGGAAGCGATCGTTGACCATGTGCTGGCGGGGGCTCGGCCCTGGTGCTGATGCCCACGGGGGGCGGCAAATCCCTCTGCTACCAGATCCCCGCCCTCTGCCGGGCCGGCACGGGCGTAGTGATCTCGCCCCTGATCGCCCTGATGCAGGACCAGGTGGAGGCGCTGCGCCAGGCGGGGGTGCGCGCCGCTGCCCTCAACTCCGCCCAGGGCCCCGCCGAGGGCGCCGCCAGCTGGCGGGCCCTGCGCGCCGGCGAGCTGGACCTGCTCTACCTCTCTCCCGAGCGCCTGCTTTCGGGCGACACCCTCGAGCGGCTGGGGGAGCTGCCGATCGCCCTGTTCGCCATCGATGAGGCCCACTGCGTGTCCCAGTGGGGCCACGATTTCCGGCCCGAATACCTGCAGCTGGCCCAGCTGGCGGAACGCTTCCCGGCGGTGCCGCGGCTGGCGCTCACGGCCACGGCCGATCCGCGCACCCGCGAGGAGATCCGCCAGCGCCTGGCGCTGGAAAGCGGCCGGGTGTTCAGCGCCAGCTTCGATCGGCCCAACATCCGCTACCTGCTGCGCGAGAAGGACGACCCCAGCCGCCAGCTGCTGGCCTTCCTTGAGGGGCAAAGGGGCGAGGCGGGCATCGTCTACGCCCGCTCCCGCAGCCGGGTGGAGAGCCTGGCCCAGACGCTGCGGGCGGCGGGCTTCGACGCCCTGGCCTACCACGCGGGCCTGGACAACGACGTGCGCGCCCAGGTGCTGCGGCGCTTCCGCCAGGAGAGCGCCGTGGTGGTGGTGGCCACGGTGGCCTTCGGCATGGGCATCGACAAGCCCGATGTGCGCTTCGTCGCCCATGTGGACCTGCCCAAGAGCCTGGAGGCCTACTACCAGGAAACCGGCCGGGGCGGGCGCGACGGGCTGGCGGCCACCGCCTGGATGGTGCACGGGGCGGGGGATCTGCCCCAGCTGCGCCGCTTCATCGACGACTCCGCCGCCGAGCCGGAGCAGAAGCGGATCGAGCACGGCAAGCTCGATGCCCTGGTGGCCTTCACCGAGGCGGCGGGCTGCCGGCGCCAGGTGCTGCTGGCCCACTTCGGTGAAGCGCTGGCGGAGCCCTGCGGCAACTGTGACCGCTGCCTGGAGCCAGGCCGCTCCAGCGACGGCACCGAGGCCGCCCGCATGGCGCTTTCAGCTGTCTACCGCACGGGCAGCCGCTTCGGGGCGGCCCATTTGGTGGATGTGCTTCTGGGGGCCGACACCGCCCGCATCAGGGAGCTGGCTCACCAGCAACTGAGCGTCTATGGGATCGGCAAGGAGCTCGACAAGGGCCAGTGGCGCAGCCTGTTTCGGCAGCTGGTGGCCCGGGGGCTGCTGGAGAGCGACCCGGAGGCCCGTGGCGGCCTGCGCTTCGGAGCCGATGATCTGGTGCGGCCGCTGCTGCGGGGAGAGCCGCTTCGCCGTGCACCTGCCGCCCCCGGCAGGTGCAGCGCCGCCAGGGGCCCAGCGGCGCCGAGCGCGCCCGGGCGGGCGACACGGAGCTGGATCGCGAAGGCGAAGCCCTGCTGGCGGCCCTCAAGGAGTGGCGGCGGGAACAGGCCCGCAGCCAGGGGGTGCCCCCTACGTGGTGTTCCACGACCGCACCCTGGTGGAGGTGGCGGCACTGCGGCCCTCCAGCACTGGCGAACTGGCCCAGGTGAGCGGTGTGGGGGCCGCCAAGCTGGAGCGCTACGGCGAAGCCGTCCTGGCGGTGATCAGCACGCGCTGAGCCGACCGAACCACAGGGGCCCAGGCCCTCAGAGGGCGCGGCGGTCGAGGGCCTCGGCCAGGCGCGTGGCGGCGGCCGCGAGATCGGCCTGGGGATCGGGGGCAGCAACGGCCTCCTCCTTGCGGCGCAGGCGTTCGATCGCGCGCACGATCAGAAACACCACGAAGGCGATCACCACGAAGTTGATCAGCGCCACGATCACGGCGCCGGCGGGCCAGGCGGCGATCGAGGCCACGTTGGCGGCCTTGAGGGCCGGAGCCAGCAGCGTGGTCATCACCAGGCTGACCACCGCATCCACCACCTTGCCGAAGGCTCCGGCGATGACCACGGCCACCGCCAGATCGACCACATCGCCCTTGTTGATGAACTCCTGGAAATCGCGAAGGAAGGAACTGCGGCGGGGTGCCATGGAAGGAAGAACGCAATCGCGGAGGCTACCGCCTGAGCGGAAGTAGCCCAGCGGCTGAGACAACGACAGCCCAGGGCGGTGATGATCCAGTCGCCAAGCAACGCCCATGGCCATCCCTGAATCCGCCGCCGAAGCGCTCCGCTGGGCCCTGACCCTGCTGGTACCTCTGCTGGTGGCCGTGCTGCTGAGCGCCCTTCTGCCAGGCGCTGGGCTCACGGCGCGGACCCGGCGCTGGCTGAGTGGGTTGCAGGTCCTGGGGCTGGTGATGGCCCTGATCGGTGTGATCACGCCCTTGGTGCTGTTCCCCGTGGTGATCGTGCTGATGTTCTGCGCGATCTTCAGCGGACTGCTGCAGATCCTCAGCCAGTTCACGGCCAGCTTCTCCTGCCCGGACTTACCGCTGGCGGCGCAAGCTCCTGTGTTGATCCAGCCCGGGGTGGGGCTGCTGGTGTTCGCCACGGCGCGGCGCTGGCTGTTGAGGCGACACACTTAAGCCAAGGCACCCAGCTCAGATGGCAGGTGATGGCAGGGTGGGCGTAAACCCCTTCGAGAGCTGAACAACGTCGTGTGACAACACACTCGGTCCACCCATCTCTCGAATGAAAAACTCAGTGGAGGATTTGAGTAGATCCAGCTTCGAGCCATCGTCTGGTGACCAATGCCAGGATCAAAAGGAGTCAAAACCTTCCTGGTTGTTGCTACGGCTTTGGATGAGCTTTGAAAAAATCCCAGATCACCTGCGTTCCACTGATGTCGTGACAGGTGTTGCCAACGAGCCATCTGGGCAGGATCGCTGGAGCACCCGGCCAGGTGTGACCGCCTCCGTTCATGCGGTAGAGCACGACTTCCGTACCAGCCTTACCAACGGCATAGCTGAACGACTGGACACGGCAGCCGTCATGTTTGTCGGTGTCAGGGAGATCCTTGATCACCGGCTGTAGCTGGGAGCCGTTGCGCTTGAGCCATTGGTGGATCACTGCGTCGGTGGAGATGATCCGCCCACGGTTGAGCGCGGAACGGGCTGCGATGTTGCCACCACCAAAAGGCACGAGCGGATCATCGGTTCCCTGCAGGATCAACACCGACACGGCTGCTCCGGTTGGAACGAGAAGCTGTAGGGCTCGGCCAAACCGCCGGCCACCGGAGCGATCGCCGCGATCCGCGTTGACAGGCGAGCGCCCAGGGCATGGGAGAAGATTCCACCATTGCTGATGCCGGCGGCGTAGACGCGCTTGGGATCGAGTGGATGGACCCTGGCCACATCGTCAACCAGGGCGGCCATGAAGCCGAGGTCATCGACCCTGTCGCGCTGGGCTGCAATCCCCGCAGCATCGCGGCCATCGTTCCAGCTCCTGCCCACGCCCTCGGGGTAAGCGACAAGAAAACCCTCTCGATCCGCGAGCTCACTGAAGCCGCTATGGCGCTCAATCTGCAAGGCCGTGCCGCCACCACCGTGGAACACCAGGACAAGGGCCGCTGACTTGTTCTTCGGCAACCCAGGCGGACGATGGAGGTAATAGGTTCGGCTGAGAGCACCGACCTTGATCGTTCGCGTGAGCGTGCCCCTCACCGACTGCGCGAGACACCCAGCTCCGATCAGGACGAACGCAGCCAACACCACCAGGATGGCCGTCAGATGCTTCTTCATGTTGTCTTCATGCCATTTGGAGAGATTGGCACAACCTCCATGGGTTCAATGGAATGACCCCTTGATGTCGGATCAAATCGGCGCACGAAAGGAGGCGAAGCCGACTGAATCGCGACCGCTCAAGCCACGTGCGCGGCCCAGCCGTGATAGCTGTTGACCTTGAGCTTACTCATTCTTGACAATATCGACTGAGATCTCAACCGCCGGAATCATTCCTCTGTTCTCAAGCCAATGGGTGGTGTTCCTGTCCTCGGGCCAGCCCACGCCCGGCCCATAGTCCGTAGCGACTCCATTTCGATGGTCAGTGATTGTTCCTTGCAGGATGTAGACGATTCCTGGTCTGTCTTGATGGTCGTGAATCGGACCGAAGACGCCTCCAGGCTCAATGGTCACCCTACGCATTCGAAGTTGGCGGCCAGCCATGCCCACGATCTCAGGGCCAAGGTCAAGCGTAGAAAGCAAAATCGTCGCAACACCCTTCGTCTCAGGTGCAACCGGTTCGTTGCTCGTCATGATCCTATCTCCGAACATCCAAATCCTAACGACTCACCTCAGCGGCCTGGCCATAAGGATGTGTGATTAACAACCACGACACCCCACTAGGTTCGACGCAATGCAGTTCACATCAGCATTCAAGTAAGTTGCAAAATTACATGACCGACTGTCACCTCTGGCGCCGATGCGCCCGTGTCAGGGATGTTCCTCGCAATATAGTCCTTCGCCTTGAGCAGGCTCTCATCAATTCCAGCCTGGTCCTGGCAAACGGTCACCGAAAGGCCACCATGCTCGGTATGAGCGAGTGTGTAGGAAACGAACCCTTTCACAGAACGGAGCAGGCGCTCAACATCGGCCGATTGCTGCTCCAGCGCATCAAATGTCTCCTTAGCACCCTTACCCGAGTAGCTCCGAATAACAACTTTCATGATTCAACGACGTTCAATGGGTTTGATTGAAGATGTTGTAGAGGAGCACCCTCACGGCCGATCACAAGCCCAGAGCTTCCAATGATGCGTACTCAGCGGCTGAGTGGACGAACAATCGCATTCGCGCCAGTCGAAGGTAGAATCATGGTAAGTCTGTGATAACTAGCCATAAAAGCCGTTGATATTTCTTAGCCTTGACGGTCACTGGCCCCATGCGGAACTTAGCAAAAGTGTCAACATTTTTAGAAAGCGCAGCACACATGAAAAAGCTTTCGATCAAGGTTCTTGCCAAGGTGCACCACCAATTGCTGGAGCGCATCGTCAGAACTCTGGTTCATCGACTGAATAGCCTCTCTGCTCAAGCTCACGCTGTAAATGGGCCAGCTTAAAAGTCCAGAACACGATGAACTCTGCATTGCCTACCACGTTGTGCTCAATGCGCAATCCATCCGAAAACAGGCCGCTGCATGGGCTGAGTCTCCGAATCGAACCCTTGGGGAAAACCCAGCTCATGCCCAGGCAGGAGATGGTCAACACCGAATCAGCCACCAGAATCGAGGCGAATGGCCACGATGCGTTGAAGGAGAAGAAGGTGCCACCGCCAACCCTAACGCCACCGATTTGAGAAAACGTCGCTCTCATCTCATGACCCTCTCAATGGCCTCAGCCCGAAAAATAGCTGAAGGAGAATGACTTGCAGAATACAAGGGATCCGTTGACCCATGTACTGTAGTTTGAAGGTGAACAAGAGCGCAAGTCATCAGAGCGCCCGATAGATGATCAGCTCCGCACGCTAGAGCTTATCGCTGAAGTCATCCATCAACTGGTAACCAGAGTCCCCACCGGGAAAAGGCCGTGAATACCTGAGCCTGGATTGACGTAGCGCTGCTTGAGATCCACACCCTCCACGTAGCCTGAGCCAACTTGATGGGATCGAGGCCGCTGGCAGAGGGAAGCGAGCCCCATTGGTGCAACAACTATCGCGACCTTGCAATGAATTGACTTCCATGACTTGAATCGGCTTGGGACATGTGCAGCAAGCTCATGATCATTCGCGAGAGTCAGATTACTTGATAACCAAATTCTTGCTCTCACTTTTTAGAAATTGCATGGCACTCTCCTTTGATTTGGGGACATAGATTCGAAGCAGCGCGGCGAAAGGTGAAGGTGTCTCGACGTTGTTCGCGCTACCGGGAGAGTTGAACCGGATTGTGTAGGAACCATCGGGGTTGGGGATGGCCTCTGAATTCGAAAGGGCGGCCTTGTCCCTGGCCAGCCAGCCTTCACTGTTGTAGGTGGTGATCGACCAGAAACCGCCTCGGTCAGAATCGACTTCCGGCGGCATAAAGGTGAGGCTCGATGGCAACGCCTTGCCCTCCTTGTTCTCTGTACGATTCGCAATCGGAGCGTAGGCCGCATGTTCGACCGAGAGACCACCCCATCCGTAGGCGGTGGCGTAGAGATGATCCTGCGGTTCGGTCTCCGACACTCCGCCTTGGGCCCTGCTGGTGTCTGGCAGTTTCCCAGCCTGAACGTCCTTGATCAGCGCCGTACGGATCACCTCCATCTGCTTTTGATCGATCACAATGTCAGGAGTTGCATAGGGAACGGCTGAGGCCGCCTCGATGGTTGCCATCCCCTGAAGGGTATGGGTGGCAGCGAGTCCGCCTTGCGCTTCCGGAAGCTTTCGGATTCGCATGTTGAGGTAGACGTAGTTGCCGTATGTCAGATCATCGAGGGTAATGGTGAGAGTCTTACCGGGATACACCACACCAACGATGTAGTTCTGCTGGTCGATGATCTCGATGATGTGATAGGTCTTGCTTGCCGGCACGGAGAGTGTCGCTCCGCTCCGGACGTCCACGACGGCACTGGAATAGATGACATCCTGATTTTCCCGGATGACCTGCTGTGTCTTGACGTTGCTGACATCACGCTGATGCGCCCAGGTGTTGATACTCGCCTTGGCAAGGCTTCGTTTGATGTTGAAATCGGTCTCCGAGACTTTGTAAGCGGTGTCCGTCACTCCAAAATCAGACGGTGAAGCGAATGTTGAGTTTGTCATCTCAGCTCATTGAATTGGCGTTGCCTTAGGCAGCTTGTAACTTCCATCCAGGACGGATGGCCCTGGACGATACACACGCATCAGGAAGTTCCATCCTTCGGTCACATCCAGCCGGTTCGGAACGGCACCACACAGTTGCTTTGATCCGAAAGACACGGTGAACGTGCCGTCGGCATTGAGCTTCACATTCGAGGAATTGACCAGACTGTTCTCGCTCTTGATGAACCCATCGTTGCCGTAAATCAAAATCGACCAGAAGGCTTTGTTCTCCGGCACCTTGTAGGTGGCTGTGTGGCAAACCTTTGGATTATGGCCGCCGCTGTAGTTCAGGTAGGTGGCGTCCCATTCGGGGAAGAGCCCCCAGGCCGCCGCAGCCGCAATGTGACGGATCTTTTCAACAACCTTACCGCGCGGTCCCTGCATCCCCTTCCAACTGCTGTACTGCGCTGAATCCTTTTCATACTGCGCGGTCAAGGTCTTCAGAGAGGGCGATCCCATTTGAACTTGGGCAGTGGATCGGCGCTGTTGGCCTTGATGACGAACTGATCCTGCAACTTGTTGACCAGGGCGATTTCGTCTGGATCTTTCGGATTAACCACTTGGATGCGCACTCCGACGCCCAGGTATTTAGTGTCCTTCGGGAGTTGGTGGGTGCCCTCCGTGTAGATCACAAACGGTACGTAGTGATCATTGTCAACGAGATACACCGACGCGTAGCGACCTTTTGGCAGTTTAGGGACAGTAATTGTTGCACCCTTGGATGTGTCGACAACACCCATGGAGTAAAGCGTATCGCGGTTCATCCGCACGACATTCTGCTTATCGAGCGGCGTGGGAGTGCGGAAGTGATAGAAGCGATTGACGCCCCCTGCCATTTTCACGATCTCGGCGAACTGCCGATCGGTTTCGGCCCGGATATAGGTCTTCGGCGTCACCTTGACGCCAGCTTCAGGGAGGCGTTGTTGCGTGATGCTCTGCTTGACAACGGGGGTTTGTGCAGCGACCGGCTGGACGATCGTCGTCGCACACAGCGCCATCACAACGCCCGCGAAGTTGAAAATTTTCCGGGTGGTTCGTTTCATCCGCAACAATCAATTTGATGACTTGAGCCTAGGTTGTTAAGCCAGCTGAGGCACTGGTTCAGCTGGCCAGACGACAACGACCGGAACCGGTCTCAATCCCCCTTGGGCGTGAGCGCCTTCATGGCTTCGTCAATATTGAAGTCCAGGCTCTCCATGCGCGGCGGATAGTCTTTGAGCGACTTGATCAGCACGCCGACCTGAGCGAAGGCGGGCGCATAGGTCCAGGCGTGGTTCTCCTGCCATTCATCGAAACCGCGCGAATGCTCCATGCGCTCGAATGGATCAAGCTTCAGGTTGGTGACGAGCGGCGTCAGCATGTCCTGCTGGACGCCATTGAACCACTTGTCCTGCTTGACGAACAGGAACTTCCAGTCGCCGTAGCGGATGCCGTGGAGCTTGGTCTCGGTGAAGTAGTAGAACTCCTTGCGCTTGGACTTGCCCTTGCCGGTGATCAGTTCAGTCTGGTCGTACCCATCGAGGTGGATGTGGGTGTAAGTCTGCTCGCCCGCCTGGTAACTGGTGAGGAGTTTCTCCTTCACATTCGGCTCACCGACAGCGGCCATCAGGGTGGGAATCCAGTCTTCCATGGTCATGAACTCACCGGTCGTCTCGCCCGCGGGGATCCTGCCGGGCCACTTCACGAGCATCGGCACCCGGAAGCCGCCTTCCTTGCCGCCGACGCCTTTCTCACCGCCGAACGGGGTGTTGCCGCCATCGGGCCAACTGTTCATGGCCGGACCGTTGTCGGTGGAGAACATGACGATCGTGTTGTCCGCGACGCCCAAGTCGTCGAGCTGCTTGAGGAGTTCGCCGACCGTGTCGTCGAGTTCCATCATGCCGTCGGCATAGAGGCCATAGCCACTCTTGCCCTCGTACTCGGGCGACAGGTTGGTGCGGTAGTGCATCCTCGTGGTGTTGTGCCAGACAAAGAACGGTGTGTCGGCCTGGACCGCGTCGTTGATGAAGCGCTTGGATTCGACGAGGATTTCAGAATCCAGCGTCCGCTGGCGCTGCTGCCCGAACGGGCCTTTGTCTTCAATCTTCTGCGTGCCATCCGGATTCGCCCAGGAGTGAACGACGCCGCGCTGGGCGAATTGTTTGGCGACTTCGGGGTCCTTCGGAAAGTCGTACTGCTCTGTGTATTCCCCGGCATTGAGGTGATACAGGATCCCGAAGAACTCATCGAAGCCGTGGGCGGTGGGCAGGTGCTCATCGCGGTCGCCGAGGTGGTTCTTGCCAAACTGCCCCGTGGCGTAGCCGAGCGGCTTGAGCAGGTTGGCCAGCGTTGGGTCAGCCTTGTTCAGGCCCTGTTCCGCACCCGGCAAGCCGACGGTCGCCAAACCGACCCGGATCGGATACTGCCCCGTGATGAACGCCGCGCGTCCCGCGGTGCAGGAGGCCTGGCCGTAGTGATCCATGAAAATCAGCCCCTCCTTACCGATGCGATCGATGTTCGGCGTGCTGCCACCCATCATTCCGCGGTGATAGGCGCTGATGTTCCACATGCCAACGTCGTCACCCCAGATGATCAGGATGTTGGGCTTGCTCGATTGACTCATCCTGGGCTCCTTGGGTAATGGGTGAAGGCTGGCTGACGTTCGCCATCGCGAGGCCAAAAGCTGTAGTGACCGCAGAGGAGAACGATTCGGTGGCGGCTCTAGTCTGTGGCGATGGTGGCTAATTCTATGCCGGCATTAAACGTCGCACGGCTTGAGCTCCGCACACTTAGCAATCAGTCATGACATCTTCGGGTCAACCTCGTCTTGATCATCAAAGGCCAGGACGTCGGTAGGGAATGCATTGAGCTCCAACGACTTGCAGCACAGGATTGACTCTGCACTCGCCAGCCGATTGAGGGCAAGTCCGCCCGTACTTTCCTGGCCTTGGTTGAAGACTCTTGACTCATGCCATGAGTGCCACCGAGGTGGTCCCCGAGACAGGCTGGATCAGTTCAATCTGGGTGTCCCAGCACAGGCGAGATGAAGGTTGCAGAGCCAATCTCCGGGCTTGCCGAGATACGTGCCTTCGGTATCCTTTGCAGCAAGATCCTCCATGTGCATGAAGCGCCTGATTCCCTTCGTTTCAACGAAGAACTTCTCGGCGGCTGAACGATCTCGGACAATCCAGGCAACTTGGCAGAAGACTGGAGCAAGGACTGGCTTGGTCATGGTTGACCTCCAATAGATGCTGTGTGAATCGAGACGGGCTAACGGTCGGATTCAGTTGCCTTGCGGAGCAGAGCGGAGCCATGTCGGCTGCTTTCCGTTGTTAGATTGTGCCACTCTGTTCCAGAGTTATCACTACGTTTCCTCTTTTGTGTCCTTTGTCCACGTAACGGTGCGCCTCGGCAATCTGCTCCAAGGGATAACGTCTATCGATGACTGCTCTTATCTTCCCCGCCTCAATCAGTTCTTTGATGAACATTAGATCTTCTTTGCACTCGGTTGGCGACCCAAACAACACTTTCTTCCCGCCGATTATGGAAGTCCATAGCATTTGAATCAACTCCTGTGGCCCGCCGGCCACTGCGAGATAAAGTCCCTTTTGCTTCAGGGAGTTCTTACAACGTGAAAACGAAGTCTTGCCTACGACTGTGTCCAAGATGATGTCGTACAACTCACCATTTTGGATAAAATTCTCTTGGGTGTAATCAATGACCTTATCGGCCCCCAGGGATTTCACCAATTCTAAATTCGTGGCACTGCATACCCCGGTGACTTCTGCCTCATAGTACCTGGCAAGTTGAACCGCATAAGTACCGACCCCTCCAGAAGCGCCATTGATCAGGACTTTTTGTCCGCGCTGAATCTTCGCCATATCTCTCAGAAAGAACAAGGCAGTTCCCGCTCCAAAAGGAAGAGCGGCAGCTTCCTCGTGTGTTACAAAGGCCGGCTTCATTGCTAATGCCCCTGCTTCAGGCCGACACACATACTCGGCATAAGCGCCGAAGCTATCTGAGCCGATGCCAAAAACGTGGTCACCCTTCTTAAATGATTTCACGCCTTTGCCTACGGCTTCAATTTCTCCAGCCAGCTCAGTCCCCAGGATTGTTCTTTTTGGCCTTCTAAGACCAAACATTAATCGTGGTAGGGGCCCGAATCCGGGAGGGACAAAGGTAAACCCCCGAACGTTCACGTCCCCTGTGGTTACGGTTGCCGCATAGACTTTTATCAGAACTTCATTATCCTTTGGCGTAGGTTTTTCCACCTCTTTGAGCTGAAGAACATCCGGTGCCCCGTATTCTGTGTACACAATCGCTTTCATGGGTTTCCTCCAAGCTTTCTATGAACCGGTGATCTTAAAAATTCACCACAATCTAACTCTATTCTCGACAGTTCGCCCATCCAGCCACGTCTTGCCACCCCTTTTCAGCCCTTCTCCGCTCAGCACATCAGACGATTTTCTCAGGTGCGCGTTCTACTGCAACCCCCTTTCGTCCCATTCCTGGCCGCGGAAACCTGCATAACACACTCACCCTATCAAGCCCCGCTAAGGGCTGATCCGCTGGGCTCTACACCTTGCTTCCCCATGATCGATAAGGTGCTTGAAAGTTGCTTCGTCATTCCATGGCCTGCATTGGTACCTCCTGGATAGTGAAAAAGACCTGACCCCTTTCAACAGTTGGGTATCAAACCAATGCCGGAAGTTGTGTACCTGCTGCCTGGTTTGCTGAGTCCTTTCAGCCGCCCTGAGGTTCCTTGCACCGCAACTATTGGGGAAGGCCAACTGTGAGCAACTCCGCCGTGGGGGCTTTGAGCACTTCCACCCGAAGGCATGGGAGATCTCAGCCGCCAATCCCCATACACCCAGCTCCGGCTGCAGGAGCAACACCAACACCTGATGCGGGGTGTCTCAAACCCCAGCCCGTCATCATTCACAAAAAAGGGGGCCCATCGGCCCCCCAAATCTTCTGAATCAGAGGCGCTAAGCGCCCGCCCCTCAGGCACTCGCCCCTGCCAACTCCGGCAGCGGCGCGGTGATGGTCTGGTGGCGGATCACCACCTGCTTCTCCTCGTTGACATCCACCAGGGCGGAATCGCCATCCTTGAGGCGCCCGGTGAGGAACTCCTCGGCCAGGCTGTCTTCCAGCAGGCGCATCACGGCGCGGGCTGTTGAGGCACATAGCGCCCGATGACGCCGAGACCAGTTCCAGTGCACTTGCCGGTGCCTGGGTCCTACAACCCAGGCACCGGCCCCCCATCACCCGTGAGTTGCCAGGCCGCCCAGTATTTATGGTCGCCCCAATCTTTCTGCTTGGGATGACTCCGGAACTCCTCCTGCACCTGCACCAGCGCCTCCATACGACCCACTCCCTTATGCAGCAGTTCGTAGTAGCGCTTCATGAACTCCCGAGTGGCCGCATCATCCACCTTCCACAGCGACAGCAAGGTGGAGCGGGCACCCGCCACCGTCAGCGCACGCTGCAGCCCATACACGCCCTCGCCGCTCTGCAGGGTGCCCGAGGCCGTGTTGCAGGCCGAGAGCACCACAAGCTCGGTGCCATCGAGTTGCAACCCGGAGGCTTCCTTGGCCGTCAGATAGCCGTCGTCGGCAGCAGCGGCCGCGTTGGCCGAGCGGCCGGCCTGGGCGGCCTGGTCCCCAGGGGCGGACGGGACGCCGCCGCAGGCCTTGTTCGGCAGGCGGCTGGCATCGGCGCCGGCAAGCACGATGCCGCTGTTGAGCAGTGGGTCGCAACCACTGGCACCTTCTGAGAAATAGCCATGGCTGGCCAGGTGCAGCACCTTGGGCCCCCGCGCCTGCAGCAAGGCGCCTGTGGTGGCCGCCGCCCCCATGAGCGGTTTCACACCCAAACCCTTCAACCCCTGGGCAATCACCTCCCCCTCCTCGGCGCTCGCCGGCAGCGGGCTCCAGCCGGCACCAAACGCCGGTGCGGCCAACACCAGGGGGTGCCACCGGCGGCGGCAGCCGGTGACGGCAGCAGCTCACGGCCGCTCGTGATCACGTGCAGCTGGATGGTCTGCACCAGCCGGAGATTGGAAGCGCCACTGGCGCCTGGCTTGGCCGGCCCAGAAGCCGCCGGGGCCGGCAGCGCCGCAAAGGGAAGGCGGTTGAGTTCACCATCGGGTGAAACGAACCACGTTCTGCGGCCGCTGAGTGGCTTGAGCAGGGGCCCAAAGACCTTCGCGCTCACCTGCTCCCACAACGGACTGACGGAAAGTTCACCGCGCTCCGATTCCTTCAGGGCTTGCTGGATCAGCGGATCAATGGCACTGGCAGGTCCCAGATCCACCGAGCTGATCCCGCCATCGGGGACGAGCACCAGCGCTAAGTAGCGGGGGTCTCCTGAGCGCTTGTCGCTTGATTGGTTGGCAGGAGAGAGGCGATACTCGCTGGCGAAAGAGGGGCGATAACGCTGAAACTCCACCAGCACACCATCTGCTGGAAGTGCGCGGGCCACATCCTGGGGCTCCACCAGCCTCGGCTTTAGGGCGGGCAGCTGGCGGTAGAGCTGTTGTTCCAGTTGATCGCGCTCCTTCTGCAGCGCCAACCGCTCAGGCTGACCCAAGGAGGCATCGCTCAGCCGCGCCGTCAGCCCCTTGAGCTGTTCACTGAGCGCGCGCTGGGGCCCGGGCGCGCGGGCCAGCAGCGCCTGGCGCCGTTCGATGTCCTGCAACAGACCGTGGCGGTTCAGCCGGGTAAACAGGGCCACCTCAGCACCGCCACCGCCGCTGCCGGCCACCGAGTAATTCACCAACCAACCCTCTCCGAAGGTCTGCAACAGGGGCTGGCGTTGCGCCTCCGCCAGCAAGGGCAATTGGCCTTGCAGAAACAGCACCTGGCTGCCCAACGCTTCGCGCAGCAGGGGTTCAGCCTTGATGGCCTGTTGCTGATCGAGGTAAAAACCAGCCAGCTGTAATGAGGAATCAGCCAAAGAAACGAGCAAGGCAGAATTGCTGAAAGTCAACTCGCGGTAAATCTTTACCGCTTCTTCCATGGGCGGCTGGGCTTCGGCAGCGCGGTTCAGCATGGCCAATTGGAAGCCAAGTCTTTTGAGGCTGCCGGCCAGATTGCCACGTGAGGTTGGGTTACTGCCATCAAGAACCAGCTCGCGGTCAATCTTCACCGCTTCTTCGGTGAGCGACAAGCTCTCGGCGCGACGGCCCCGATCGCTGTAACCCTGACTCAGGTTGTTGAGGCTGACGGACAGGTCGCGGCGGTAGGCCGGGCTGCTGTCAGCAAGAACCAACTCACGGCTAATCTTCAAAACTTCCTCCATGAGCGGCAGGACTTCGGAGTGACGCCCCAGGGAGTTGTAAACAATGATTAGGTGGGTGATGCTGCCTGCCAAGGTTCCGCGGTAGACCGAATTGCTCGCCACATACTCACGATACAATTTAACAGCCTCTTCCGAGGGAGGGAGTGCCTCGGAGAATCGGCCCAACATACTGTAATTGCTTCCCAGGTTGGTAAGGCTCATAGCCAGTTCTGAGCGGAAGAACGGGTCAATTGCCGCAAGCTCGCGGTAGATCTTCATCGCTTCTTCCCTAGGCGGTAGGGCCTGAGCAAGGCGGCCCAGCCGTGCAAAACTTCTGCCAAGGCTGCTCAGGCTAGACGCAAGTCTGCCGCGGTCATTTGGGTTGCTGGCAGGCAGCTCGCGGTTGATCTTCACCGCTTCCTCGATGGGCGACAGGGCCTCCGCGAAGGCGCCCAACTCGAAGCTACTGAGGCCCAATTGCTCGAGGCTGAAGGCGAGGTTGGGACGGAAAGCCGGTTCACTTGCAGCCAGATAGCGGAAGATTCTCACCGCTTCATCAAATTGAGCCAGGGCTACCTTGGGGCGACCCACCTCTATATTCAACACCCCTATTCGTACTAACCTCCAGGCCACAGCGGGGTTTCTATCCCCCAGGTTAGCCCTCTCCCACTGCAGTACCTTGAAGTAAAGCAGCAAGGACTCCTGGAACCGGCCCTTTACTTCCAATGCCTTCGCTTGGTCGATCCACTCGCGCACTTGGGGCGGCAGGTTCTCCGCCATTGCCGGCGCCGCCTGGGCCAACAAGGTTTGGCGTGGGAGCGGAGCAGCAAGGGCGCCATCACTGGGGGGAGAGGCACCTGCAGCCGCCAACAGGCCCAGCAGCATGCACGAAAGCTTGCCGAGCGCCGAGGAGATCGAGTGGACCATGACCAGCCTGAGGTGACGAAAACCATGGTATGTGCATACTTTCGGGATTTCTGCATCAATGACAGCAACTGAAGGCTTGTCGCTGATCAAATCACTATTACAAGACCCTATAAGAGCACTTCTGAATTGAGCCATCGGTGTTTTATTGGTGATGCTGTCATATCAGAGGCAAAGGGTACGAGTGGATGGCGTTCAAAGGAAAATTGAGCACGGGATCGCTGACTTATTCTGCATCCAGCCACAGAAGCCTGAGATCAGCGGCAAGAGCAAAGAGCAAAGATGCAATCAACCATCCAATTAAGACTTGACGATGGCCAGTTCTTCGCCTTCATGCAGTCAACGTTGAAGCTCTTGCTTCAGCACGCCCTGTAGTTGGTCAATCCCTAAATCAATCGTTCGAAACAAGGCGAACGACGCTTACCATCACTAGAGCCAACACCAAAGGGCTCCCTGCAAGGCATAGATGGTGAATCGGTGCGGCGACCCAGTTGGCTGTTCGACTCCGAAGCGATCGAGGCAAGCAATCAAACAGTGGGTCAATCCCACCAAGTTAGCCTTGGCCCACTCCAGCACCTTGACCTGCAGCAGCAGACATCCTGACCTAAGGCCTTTTCTTCCAATACCTTCGCCTGAACGATCCATTCGATTACTGGGTCCGGCTAGCTCCTAAGCTTACAAGCAGGTGAGGTGCTGTTTGGAACACAACCAAGACGCGCTCCATCTTCTCCATCAAGATCGTGGGTAGTGGAGCGCCCACGATGCTGATCCAACATCACTTCCCCGATTCCCCTTAGTCCCAGAATCCAAGGTCAAACATGTCCATTCTATTTGGCGTACTCAAGCATGAACTACCGAGCTACCTGCTCGCTGGCCGAGAAAACTCGCATGAACTGATCAAAGCTTTTCAAGCCACGATCGACTTCCAGGGGGTCGGCAATTTTGCAGTTCTCACCCCTACTATCTAAGTTGACTGGATCATCCGAATAAGACGGACGGCAGAGCATTGGATCAATGCCTTCGTTTGAATTCAAGCTCCATTCCAACCGCTTGCCGCTTAGGAGTTGGCGATCTGGGGCCTGGGTCAGCACCGGCACTGCCACGTTCATCTGGACTGCTTCATAGCCTGGAGGAATCCTCACCAACATCGAACGCTTGATCGTCTCCCCAGGGTTAATCGTGTCATCATCGAAGAGTCGTCCCACGGCGAGAGTTGGCCCAAGCTCTTTGCTGACTCCACGTTCGGCATGCTCCAATTCAATCGCCCGCAAAGCCAAATCGCCCCTGGTAATGAAGCTGTCCTTACCTTGAACTGGCCTGCGGTGGATTCCGAAGAGCTGCCAATAATTACTGAGCAGATAAAGCTTGCGACTGCTCGGGTTGGTGGCGCTCACCTGAACGGTCATTACCTCATCGCCTCCCTCTGCTTGAGGAGCGTTGGTGGGAATCAGTGCCTTGCTGTCTTGGCCAAGGTTGCTCGCCAGCCTTTCATTCGGCTCGAAAGGCCTTGTCTGCTGAACTGATACTGAATTGCCGGTTTCAACTGGGGTAAGCGTGATCTCCAAGTTGATGTGCGCTGGCGCTTGGGAGGGCAGCCAAATGTCTTTGTAGATGAAGGTGTAGACCCCCCAGGCAGCGGCAATCAAGAGACCTCCGGACTGGATCCACTGGTGGGGCGCCGTCGACCTCATCCACAGGGGGATGCGGATGAATCCTGCATCGGCCCTGGTACCAGGCATCCCCTTTCGTTCTACCTCGTGGGCCGCCTTGACTGGTTCGCCATCGTGATTGGGTCCATCGGCCTGCGGAAGTTCGTCTGTCATCAGGTCAGGCCCATGAAGCCTTCGTTCCAGATAGCGGCTGGCCTGAAAGCTATGGCTTCATCCTACCGATCCGCCTAGGACAGGAGGCATTGGCCAAGCGGCGGCACTGACTGCTGAGAACAGCCAACAAGCTGTTACTTCCACGATCCTCCCCCAGTTGACGGATCTGTTCGAGCCTTGGGGGATCGGGCACCTGGTTGAGGGCCAGGGCGGCCATGGCGTTAGTGGAGCAGGTGGCGTCCGTGGCACCTAAGCCCGTAAGCAGGGCATAGGCCCGCTGACTCCTTGACCCCATACTGCCGGCTTCCGTGGCGCCATAGGCCTTCAGTGCTGGGCTGAGGAGCTTCTCCTCCCTACCGGGTTGGAGGCCTTCGGCCGCCCCGATCAGCACCCCGCCGAAGCAATTGGCCTCCAGGTTGGCGGCCGGCATGGGCAGCGTGGTGGTGCCATTCTGCTGGCTGCCGATCATCTGGCCGAGGGCGGTTGCAATCCAATAAGCGATCCCCCATTGGCCGTAATTCTTGAAATCCGTCTCCAGCCAGCTGCGATCGAGCAGCACCTTTTGACTGCCTGGGCAGTAGATCCCACTGCTGTTGGCACTGGCAACGGGAGCACCAGCTGGGCATGCCGCCAGCGCCCGCTTTCCGGCCGGTAGTACCTCGATGCTGGGGAAGGGGAGGCTGGCCGTGCCGGGGTCCGAGGCCCAAGCTTGCTGCAGTTTCCGGGTGATGGTCTGCACGGCGGCCTCCAGATCACCGCCAACTGCGGCGTGGCTGGGCCAGGGTGTCGCTCCCAGAAGGCCCGCCAGGACTAAACAGGCAGCGGTGCGGAACCTCATGGGAAGGAAATCTGCATGGATCTGCCTTACCTGACAATCTGCCCTACGGGACAGGATAGGCAGCAGTTCACGATTTGCCGTCATTCGCCAGGACACCGATCCGTGCTGCTCAAGTGTCCGCTCACTACAACCCAGGCACCGGCCCCCCATCGCCCGTGAGTTGCCAGGCCGCCCAGTATTTATGGTCGCCCCAATCTTTCTGCTTGGGATGACTCCGGAACTCCTCCTGCACCTGCACCAGCGCCTCCATACGACCCACTCCCTTATGCAGCAGTTCGTAGTAGCGCTTCATGAACTCCCGAGTGGCCGCATCATCCACCTTCCACAGCGACAGCAAGGTGGAGCGGGCACCCGCCACCGTCAGCGCACGCTGCAGCCCATACACGCCCTCGCCGCTCTGCAGGGTGCCCGAGGCCGTGTTGCAGGCCGAGAGCACCACAAGCTCGGTGCCATCGAGTTGCAACCCGGAGGCTTCCTTGGCCGTCAGATAGCCGTCGTCGGCAGCAGCGGCCGCGTTGGCCGAGCGGCCGGCCTGGGCGGCCTGGTCCCCAGGGGCGGACGGGACGCCGCCGCAGGCCTTGTTCGGCAGGCGGCTGGCATCGGCGCCGGCAAGCACGATGCCGCTGTTGAGCAGTGGGTCGCAACCACTGGCACCTTCTGAGAAATAGCCATGGCTGGCCAGGTGCAGCACCTTGGGCCCCCGCGCCTGCAGCAAGGCGCCTGTGGTGGCCGCCGCCCCCATGAGCGGTTTCACACCCAAACCCTTCAACCCCTGGGCAATCACCTCCCCCTCCTCGGCGCTCGCCGGCAGCGGGCTCCAGCCGGCACCAAACGCCGGTGCGGCCAACACCAGGGGGTGCCACCGGCGGCGGCAGCCGGTGACGGCAGCAGCTCACGGCCGCTCGTGATCACGTGCAGCTGGATGGTCTGCACCAGCCGGAGATTGGAAGCGCCACTGGCGCCTGGCTTGGCCGGCCCAGAAGCCGCCGGGGCCGGCAGCGCCGCAAAGGGAAGGCGGTTGAGTTCACCATCGGGTGAAACGAACCACGTTCTGCGGCCGCTGAGTGGCTTGAGCAGGGGCCCAAAGACCTTCGCGCTCACCTGCTCCCACAACGGACTGACGGAAAGTTCACCGCGCTCCGATTCCTTCAGGGCTTGCTGGATCAGCGGATCAATGGCACTGGCAGGTCCCAGATCCACCGAGCTGATCCCGCCATCGGGGACGAGCACCAGCGCTAAGTAGCGGGGGTCTCCTGAGCGCTTGTCGCTTGATTGGTTGGCAGGAGAGAGGCGATACTCGCTGGCGAAAGAGGGGCGATAACGCTGAAACTCCACCAGCACACCATCTGCTGGAAGTGCGCGGGCCACATCCTGGGGCTCCACCAGCCTCGGCTTTAGGGCGGGCAGCTGGCGGTAGAGCTGTTGTTCCAGTTGATCGCGCTCCTTCTGCAGCGCCAACCGCTCAGGCTGACCCAAGGAGGCATCGCTCAGCCGCGCCGTCAGCGCCTTGAGCTGTTCACTGAGCGCGCGCTGGGGCCCGGGCGCGCGGGCCAGCAGCGCCTGGCGCCGTTCGATGTCCTGCAACAGACCGTGGCGGTTCAGCCGGGTAAACAGGGCCACCTCAGCACCGCCACCGCCGCTGCCGGCCACCGAGTAATTCACCAACCAACCCTCTCCGAAGGTCTGCAACAGGGGCTGGCGTTGCACCTCCGCCAGCAAGGGCAATTGGCCTTGCAGAAACAGCACCTGGCTGCCCAACGCTTCGCGCAGCAGGGGTTCAGCCTTGATGGCCTGTTGCTGATCGAGGAAGTAAAGAGCCAGGATGAATGATGACTTCACAACATCCGGTAGGAAGGCCGGGTTGCTGGCCGCCAGCAAGCGACGGATCTTCAATGCTTCTTCCATGGGCGGCTGGGCGTCGGAAGGGCGACCCAGCTCTCTGTAACGCATGCCGATGTTGCTGAGGCTGCTGGCCAGATCACCACGGAAGGCCGGGTTGGTGGTCGCCAACTCGCGGAGGATTGGCAACGATTCTTCCGTGAGTGGCATGGCTTCGGCCCGTCGACCCAGCACGCTGTAAATATTTCCAAGGTTATTCAGGCTCATGGCCAGATCACCGCGGAAAGCAGGATTACTGAGCGCCAGCTCGCGGCGAATCTTCACTGCGGCTTCATTGGGCGGCACAGCTTCGGCGAAGCGGCCTAGGTCGGCAAGAAAGGTGCCCTGGTTGCTGAGGCTATTCGCCAGATTGACGCGAAAAGAAGAGTTGTTGGCCGCCAGCTCGCTGAAGATCCTCACCGCTTCTTGATTGGGCGGCAGGGCTTCGGCGCGGCGGCCGAGCTCTCCATAACGCAAGGCCAGGTTGTCAAGGCTGCCGGCCAGATCATCGCGGAAGGCTGGATTGCTGGCCGCCAATTCGCGGCGAATCTTCACCGCTTCTTCCGTGGGCGGCAGGGCTTCGGCGCGGCGGCCCAGTTCGCTGTAACGGTTGCCCAGACTGTTGAGGCTGGCCGCCAGATCACCGCGGGAGGCCGGTTTGCTGTCTGCCAGCTCGCGGCGAATCTTCACCGCTTCTTCGGTGAGCGGCAGGGCTTCGGCGCGGCGGCCCAGCGCGCTGTAGATGTTGCCCAGGTTGTTGATGGTGGTGGCTAGATCGCCACGGAAAGCCGGGTTGCTGGCCGCCCGCTCACGGCGGATCTTTACCGCCTCTTCCGTGGGAGGCAGGGCTTCGGCGGAGCGGCCCAGGTCCTGGTAACTAACGCCAAGGTTGTTGAGGCCGCTGGCCAGATCACCGCGTAAGGTAGGGTTGCTGGCCGCAAGCTCGCGGTAGATCTTCACCGCTTCTTCGCTGGGCGGCAGGGCTTCGGCGCTACGGCCAAGCTCTTTGTAACCCGTGCCCAGGTTGGAGAGGTTGTCAGCAAGACCGCGACGAAAGGAAGGGTTGCTGGTCGCAAGCTCGCGGTAGTTCTTCACCGCTTCTTCCGCGGGCCGCAAGGCTTCGGCGTAGCTGCCCAAATCCATGTAAAAAATGACTAGGTTGTTGAGGCTGTTGGCTAAATCGCCGCGGAATGCGGGGTTGCCGACCGCCAGCTCGCGGCGAATCCTCACAGCTTCTTCCGCGGGTGGCAAGGCTTCGACGAGGCGACCCAGTGCGCTGTTCAAAAACCCCAGGCGATGGAGGCTGGTCGCGACGAGAGGGTGACGCCCCCCAGGTTGGCCCTGGCCCACTGCAGCACCTTCTCCTGTAGCAGCAAGGCCTCCTGGTAGGAACCCTTGTCTTCCAATGCCTTCGCTTGGTCAATCCACTCGCGTACTTGGGGCGGCAGGTTCTCCGCCATCGCCGGCGCCGCCTGGGCCAACACGGTTGGCCCCAGAAGCGGCATGGCCTGGGCTTGGAAGCAAGCACTGAGGGAAGCGATCCCTGTCGCCGCGATCAGGCCAAGCCGCAGTCCCGACGCCCTGCCTGGTGCCGCAAGGATCCGGTGGAGCATGGCCAGCCTCCGAGATGAGCCGCCATGGTATGTGCAATCCTTCAGGATTTGACCTCGTTGCCAGCAATGGAAAAGTGGGTGGCTGATCACGTTGCTACGGGGAGTTTTTTATGCCTGCGTAAAGGAGTAGAGCCCTCGTGGGTTGAGTGATCGATCGCCGTAGGAGAAAGTGCCCATCGCGGCTTGTTGGCTGGGCTCAATTGCATTCGGCCGCTCGGAAGGATGGTCGTAATTTGCGCACGATTGACAACACCATTCCATGAAAAAGGGGGCCCATCGGCCCCCCAAATCTTCTGAATCAGAGGCGCTAAGCGCCCGGCCCCTCAGGCACTCGCCCCTGCCAGCTCCGGCAGCGGCGCGGTGATGGTCTGGTGGCGGATCACCACCTGCTTCTCCTCATTGACATCCACCAGGGCGGAGTCGCCATCCTTGAGGCGCCCGGTGAGGAACTCCTCGGCCAGGCTGTCTTCCAGCAGGCGCATCACGGCGCGGCGCAGGGGGCGGGCCCCATAGCTGGGGTTGTAGCCCTCCTCCACCAGGCGCTCCTTGAACGCCTCGGTGACGGAAAGGGTGATGCCCTTCTCCTGCATGCGCGCGAACACCTCCCGCAGCATGATCTCGGCGATCAGCTTCACTTCGTCGCGGCTGAGCTGGCGGAAGACGATGATCTCATCGAGCCGGTTGAGGAACTCTGGGCGGAAGTACTGCTTGAGCTCCTCGTTCACCAGCGAGCGGATGCGGTTGTAGTTCGTGTCTTCGACGCCAGCGCCGGAGAATTCGAAACCCAGGCCGCCACCACCCTTCTCGATCACCTTCGAGCCGATGTTGGAAGTCATGATGATCAAGGTGTTCTTGAAGTCCACCGTGCGGCCCTTGGAGTCGGTCAGGCGACCATCTTCCAGGAGCTGCAGCAGCAGGTTGAACACATCCGGGTGGGCCTTCTCGATTTCATCGAACAGCACCACGGTGTAGGGCCGGCGCCGGACTGCCTCGGTGAGCTGGCCGCCTTCGTTGAAGCCCACGTAGCCCGGAGGCGAGCCGATCAGCTTGCTGACCGTGTGGCGCTCCATGAACTCCGACATGTCGAGCCGGATCATCGACTCTTCGCTGCCGAAGAAGTAGGCGGCCAGAGCCTTGGTGAGCTCGGTTTTGCCCACGCCGGTGGGGCCGGAGAAGATGAAACTGGCGATCGGCCGGTTGGGGTTCTTGAGCCCCACCCGTGCCCGCCGGATCGCCTTCGACACCGCCTTGACCGCCTCGTCCTGACCGATCAACCGCTGGTGGAGGGTCTCCTCCATGTTCAGCAGCTTCACCGATTCGCTCTCGGTGAGCTTCTGGACGGGCACACCGGTCCAGGAGGCGACGATATGGGCGATGTCTTCCTCAGTGACCACAGGAATACGGTCGCCGTCGGAATCGATGCTCGCTCCGCCGAAGGCGCTGCCCGCATCACCCGCAGGAGCGACGTCGGCGGAAATGGAAGTGGTGGCTTCCCCTTCGAGCACGGGAGCGGCGGAGCCGCTGGGCTCCTCATCACGGCGGGCCTGAAGGATCGAGCGGATCTGCTCACGCAGCTCCACCTCTTTGTCACGCAGCTCGCCGGCCTTGATGTAGTCCTGCTCGCGGACGGAGGTTTCCTTCTGCTTCTGCACCGCCCTCAGCTGCTTGTCGAGCTCCTTGGCGGCCGGGGGCAGCTTGGAGTTGAGCAGGCGCACACGGCTGCCGGCCTCATCGATCAGATCGATCGCCTTGTCCGGCAGGAAGCGGTCGGAGATGTAACGATCGCCCAGGGTGGCGGCGGCGACAACGGCCTCGTCGCTGATCTTGAGCCGGTGGTGCTGCTCATAGCGCTCACGCAGACCGCGCAGAATCTCGATCGTGTCCGCCACCGTGGGTTCGCCCACCATCACCGGTTGGAAGCGACGCTCCAGGGCCGCATCCCGCTCGATGTGCTTGCGGTATTCATCCAGCGTGGTGGCGCCGATGCACTGCAGCTCACCCCGGGCCAGGGCGGGCTTGAGGATGTTGGCGGCGTCGATCGCCCCCTCGGCGGCGCCGGCACCGATCAGAGTGTGCACCTCGTCAATCACGAGGATCACATTTCCGGCGCTGCGGATCTCCTCCATGATCTTCTTGAGGCGCTCCTCGAACTCGCCCCGGTATTTGGTGCCGGCCACGAGCAGGCCGATATCAAGGGTCAGGACGCGCTTGTCTTCGAGGATGTCGGGCACCTCGCCCAGGTGGATGCGCTGGGCCAGCCCCTCAGCAATGGCGGTTTTGCCGACGCCGGGTTCGCCGATCAGCACGGGATTGTTCTTGGTGCGGCGGCCCAGGATCTGGATCACCCGGTCGATCTCGTTGTGGCGGCCCACCACGGGATCGAGCTTGGCGTCAGCCGCCAGCTGGGTGAGGTTGCTGCCGAATTCATCAAGGGTGGGGGTCTTGGTGGAGCCCTTGCCGCCACCGCCACCGGAGGTGACCTCAGCGGTCTCGCCGAGCATGCGGATCACCTGGGTGCGCACCTTGGCCAGGTCAACGCCGAGGTTTTCCAGCACCCGGGCGGCGACGCCCTCACCCTCACGGATCAGCCCCAGCAGCAGGTGCTCGGTGCCGATGTAGTTATGGCCCAGCTGGCGGGCCTCCTCGAGGGAGAGCTCCAGCACACGCTTGGCCCGGGGCGTGAAGGGGATCTCCACGGCCACGAAGCCGGAGCCGCGGCCGATAATCTTCTCCACTTCGACGCGGGCATCCTTGAGGTTGACCCCCATCGACTTGAGCACCTTGGCGGCCACACCGGTGCCTTCGCCGATCAGGCCCAGCAGGATTTGCTCGGTGCCCACGAAGTTGTGACCCAGGCGGCGGGCCTCCTCTTGGGCCAGCATGATCACCTTGATGGCCTTCTCGGTAAACCGCTCGAACATGTGCGGTGCCAAATGCAGGTGACCCCAACCTATCAGGATTGTCGTGGGCCTGCGCAGCTCCCGATCGGAATGGCCAGAACCCTTGCCACGCCTAGAGCGACCCAAGCGAAAACAACAACGAATCACCCGGAAATATGGGGGGTGATTGCAACAACAATGGTCGGCAATCCGTACCTGTCGAACCGTCGGTTTCAGACGGCCCTTGGCCCCAGCTGGCGCCATTGGATCAGAGCATCCCGGCCATCGCGGTAGTAATGGCAACGTCGGCCAGCGGTGTGAAATCCCAGCGACCCGTAAAGCCCCACGGCGGCGGCGTTGTCAGCGGCCACCTCCAAAGTGGCGCGCTCCGCCCCCAGGGCCTGGGCGCGCCCCAGCAGCACCTCAAGCACCCGCCGGCCCAGCCCGCGGCGCCGCTGGGCGGGATCCACCGCCACCAGGGTGATGTGCAGCTCATCGACGATCAGCCAGCCGCAGGCCGCCGCCACCAGGGAGTCCTGCTGCCAGAGCCCCAGGCAGGGCCGGCGCGGATCGGCCAGTTCCGTGGCCCACTGGCCCTCGCTCCAGAAGCCGCCCAGGGCGGACCGATCGAGGGCACGGCAGGCGAACAGGTGGGTCTCCCCAAGCTCGCCCGTTCGAACCTCCAGGGGCCGCCGGTCCCCGTTGGGCCTGCGGCGCTCAAGGGAGCCTCAGGCTGGGGCGGGCCGCCTGGTGTGCCATGGGATGGCCGCTGCTGTGGCCCAGGGGGGCACGGGGACGTTCACCGCTCACCATCGGGTCCGCCGGTCGTTCGTAGATTGGTTCGAATTCAGTCTTCGCTGCGGAGCCCACCCCATGACCACGGCAGTACCGGGTGAAACGACTGTCGCCAGCGAACAGGAGCATGCCGGTGAAGCCGTGACCACTCAAATCGTGACCTTGAGCGCCACCCAGGCCGGGGGCCGCCCCTATGAGGCCGGCCGAGACCTGCTCAGCCCCAACCGCAACCTCACCCCGATCACCACCCAGCTTGACGCCGAAGGTCGCCTGGAGGTGGGCGGTGTGGCCCTCTCGGTGCTGGCCCGCCGCTACGGCACACCGCTCTACGTGCTCGATGAGGCCAGCCTGCGGGCCACCTGCCGCGCCTACCGCGAAGCCCTGCTCGAGCATTACCCCGGCCCGTCGCTGGCCCTCTACGCCTCCAAGGCCAACAGCAGCCTGGCGATCAGCGCCCTGGTGGCCTCCGAGGGACTGGGGCTCGATGCCGTCTCCGCCGGCGAGCTGCTCACGGCCCTGGAGGGGGCATGCCCGCCGAGCGCATCGTCTTTCATGGCAACAACAAATCGGAAGCGGAGCTGGCCCTGGCGCTGGTTCACGGTGTCACCGTGGTACTCGACAACTGGCGCGACATCGAACTTCTCACTGGGTTGGCCCCCGCCTTCGGTGCAAGCCCCGAAGAGCCGGTGCCGCTGTTGCTGCGCTTCACCCCCGGCATCGAGTGCCACACCCACGAGTACATCCGCACCGGCCACCTCGACAGCAAGTTCGGCTTCGATCCCGACCAGCTGGAGCCGGTGCTGCGTCACCTGGCGGGTTGTTCCTGGGCTCGCCTGCGGGGGCTTCACGCCCACATCGGCTCCCAGATCTTCGAGCTTCAGCCCCACCAGGACCTGGCCGGGGTGATGGCCGATGCCCTCGCCCTGGCCCGCTCCCTCGGCCACCCCTGCACGGACCTGAACGTGGGCGGCGGCCTGGGCATCCGCTACGTGAGCTCCGATGACCCCCGTCGATCCAAGAGTGGGTGCGCACCGTGGCCGAAGCGGTGGCGGCGGCCTGCCGCGAACGCCAGCTGGAGTTGCCCCGGCTGCTGTGCGAACCGGGACGCTCCCTGGTGGCCACGGCGGGCGTCACCCTCTACGAGCTGGGCAGCCGCAAGGAGATCGCGGGCCTGCGTACCTACCTGTCGGTGGATGGGGGCATGAGCGACAACCCGCGTCCGATCACCTACCAGTCGGCCTACACCGCCGTGTTGGCCGACCGGCCCCAGGCCGAGGCCAGCGAAACCGTGACCCTGGCGGGCAAGCACTGCGAATCGGGCGACGTGCTCCTCAAGGATCTGGCCCTGCCACCCGCGGCTCCGGGCGATGTGCTGGTGGTCTTCGCCACCGGCGCCTACAACGCCTCGATGGCCTCCAACTACAACCGCATCCCCCGACCGGCGACGGTGCTGGTGGGGGGCGGTCTGGCGGAGCTGGTCCAGCGCCGTGAACAGCCAGAGGAACTGCTGCGCTACGACCTCCTGCCCGAACGGTTCTCGCCGGTAACCTGAGCCCACGCAGGAGGGGGCCGCAAACGTGATCTGGCAGCACCTCTGGGACGCGCGCCTGCTGCTGCTGGATCTTCTGTTCGCCTCCGCCCTGGGGATTCTGTTGCTGTCGCGGGTCAACGAACCCCGCACCCTCTGGCTGCTGCGCGGCTATCTCTTTCTGGTGGCCCTGGCCTGGTTCGTGCAGCGCTACGCCAACCTCCCGCTCACCAGCAAGCTGGTGGATGCGGTGGTGCTGGCCTGCAGCCTGGCCCTGGCAATCCTCTGGCAGGGGGAGCTGCGTCGGCTCATGGAGTTGCTGGGCACCGGTCGGCTCGATGTGCTGTTCGGCAGCAACAGCGCCCAATCCATGGGCGCCGGCACCGCCGCCCTGCTGGCCGATGCGGCGGGCCGACTCTCGAAAGCGCGCCGGGGTGCCCTGATCGTGCTCGATCTCGGCAGCGACCTTCGCCCGGAAGACTTCCTCAATCCCGGCATCAGCCTCGATGCCCAGCTGTCGGTGGATCTGCTGCTCAACCTCTTCGCCGGTGACACCCCCTGCACGACGGGGCGGTGCTGCTGAAGGACAACCGCATCGAATCGGCCGGCGTGATCCTGCCGCTCTCGCGCCAGGGTGAGAACCGCTACGGCACCCGCCACCTGGCGGCCCTGGGGCTCACCGAGCGCTTTGACCGCTGCCTCTGCGTGGTGGTCTCCGAGGAGACAGGCACCCTTTCGCTGGCCAGTCAGGGGCGGCTGGAGCGGCCGATCACCAGCAGCCGGCTTCAGGAGCTGCTCAGCGCCGCCCTGGCCGCCGCCACCAGCGCCAAAGGCCCGGCCAAGGCGGCCACCAAACCCCCCCAAAGGCGAGACCAAGGCCCCCGCCAAAACAGTGAGTCCCCCGGCACCGCTGGCGGCCCTTCCCGGGGGTCGTAGCCTGACGCCGGAGAAGCCGGAACCCCGCGAATGAGTCGCTCCCTGGCGACCACCGAACCGTTTTCGGCCAAAGGAGCGACGACCGAGCTCCCGGCCCAGCTGGTGCTGCCCAGCGTTCTGGATCCAACGCGGCTGCCCGCCCACGTGGCCGTGATCATGGATGGCAACGGCCGCTGGGCCCGCCAACGGGGGCTGCCGCGGGTGCTGGGCCACCGGGAAGGGGTGCAGGCGCTCAAGCGCACCCTGCGGCTCTGCAGCGACTGGGGCATCGGGGCGCTCACCGCCTATGCCTTCTCCACCGAAAACTGGAACCGGCCCGGAGAGGAGGTGAGCTTCCTGATGACGCTGTTCGAGCGGGTGCTGGCTCGGGAAATCGAGGCGCTCGAGCAGGAGCAGGTGCGCATCCGCTTTCTTGGGGATCTGCACCAGCTGCCCACGGGCTTGCAGGAGCTGATCGCCGACGCCACCGCCCGCACCGCGGCGAACACCGGCATTCACTTCAATGTCTGCACCAACTACGGCGGCCGCCGCGAGCTGGTGCAGGCCGCCCGCCGGCTGGCGGAGCAGGTGGCCCGGGGCGAACTCGATCCCGCCGCCATTGATGAAGAAACCTTCGCCGCCGGGCTGCACACCGCCGGCGAGGCCGACCCCGATCTGCTGATCCGCACCAGCGGCGAATTCCGCATCAGCAACTTCCTGCTCTGGCAACTGGCCTACGCCGAGCTCCACGTCACCGACGTGCTCTGGCCCGATTTCGGCCAGGACGCCCTGGTGGCCGCCCTGCTGGACTACCAGGGCCGCCAGCGCCGTTTCGGCGGCGTCGACCCCTGCCCCTAGAGCGCCAGCCTTGATCGCCACTTCCATCGCCAGCCCCGCCGCGGTCAGCCTGCGCCACGACTGGAGCGTCGCCGAGATCCTGGCGCTGCTGCAACGGCCGCTGATGGATCTGCTGTTCGAGGCCCAGCAGGTGCACCGGGCCGCCAACCCTGGCTACCACGTGCAGCTGGCCTCCCTGCTGAGCGTCAAGACCGGCGGCTGCGAAGAAGACTGCTCCTACTGCCCCCAGTCGATGCACCACAGCGCCGACGTGGGCGCACGGCCCACATTGGCGGTGGAACCCGTGCTGGAACGGGCCCAGGCGGCCAAAGATGCCGGCGCCCACCGCTTCTGCATGGGCTGGGCCTGGCGCGACATCCGCGATGGCGCCCCCTTCGAGGCGATGCTGGCGATGGTGCGGGGGTGCGGGAGCTGGGGCTGGAGGCCTGCGTCACCGCCGGCATGCTCACCGACACCCAGGCGGCGCGGTTGGCCGAAGCCGGTCTCACCGCTTACAACCACAACCTCGACACCAGCCCCGAGCACTACGGGCAGATCATCAGCACGCGCAGCTACCAGGAGCGGCTCGAAACCCTGGGCCGCGTGCGCGCCGCCGGCATTGACCTCTGCTGCGGCGGCATCATCGGCCTGGGGGAATCGGTGCGGGACCGCGCCGGCCTGCTGCAGGTGCTCTCAAATCTGGATCCCCACCCCGAGAGCGTGCCGATCAACGGCCTGGTGGCGGTGGAGGGCACCCCCTGGAGGATCAGGCCTCCTTTGATCCCCTCGATCTGGTGCGCATGGTCGCCACCGCCCGGATCCTGATGCCCTTCAGCCGCGTGCGACTCAGCGCCGGGCGCGAGCAGATGAACCGGGAGGCCCAGCTGCTGTGCCTGTTGGCGGGGGCCGATTCGATCTTCTACGGCGACACCCTGCTCACCACCAGCAACCCCGCCGTGGAAGCCGATCGGGAACTGCTGGCCGCTGCGGGGGTGAAGACCCTGGAGGTGCCCCCTGGCTGAGGCCGCTCCCCTGTTGAGCGCAGCGCCAGCGGCCCAGCAGGTGACGGCCTTCTACCGCTTCGGTGCCCTGAACGCTGGAGTCCTGTCGGCCCTGCGCGAGCAGCTGCAGCAGCTGGGCCGCGCCAAAGGCGTGCTCGGCACGGTGCTGTTGGCCCCAGAGGGGGTGAACGGCACGATCAGCGGTGAGCCGGAGGCGGTGGAGGCCCTGCTGAGAGCACTCCGATCGGGCACCGGCCTGGCGGAGCTGGAGCTGAAGACCAGCTGGAGCACCGTGGCCAGCTTCCAGCGGCTCAAGGTGCGCCTGAAGCGCGAGATCGTGACCCTCGGCATCGAGGGGCTCGACCCAGCCCAGGGCGCGGGCACCAACGTGCCGCCGGAAGCCTGGAATGAGCTGATCGACGATCCCACCACCTTGGTGATCGACACCCGCAACGCCTATGAGGTGGCGATCGGCAGTTTCGACGGGGCGATCGATCCCGGCACCGAAAGCTTCCGCGACTTTCCCGCCTGGGTGGAGCAGGAGCTACGCCCCCTGGTGGCCGAGCGCCAGCCCGAGCGCCTGGCGCTCTTCTGCACCGGCGGCATCCGCTGCGAGAAGGCCACCACCTACCTGCGCCAGCAGGGTTTTGAGGGGTGCACCAGCTGCAGGGCGGCATCCTGCGCTACCTGCAAGACACCCCCGAAGCCCGCAGCCGCTGGCACGGCGAGTGCTACGTGTTCGATCGGCGTGTGGCCCTCAACCACCGTCTCCAGCCCGGCACCCACAGCCAATGCCATGCCTGCGGGCTGCCCCTGGGCCCGGAGGATCGCGCCCTGGAGAGCTACGTGGTGGGGGTGAGCTGCCGCCATTGCCTCAGCCGCTTCAGCCACAGCGATCGCCAGCGGTTTGCCGAGCGCCAGCGACAGCTGGAGAGGAAGAGGCAGCGCAGCGCCCGGGTGGAGCCATGAGCACGACGGCCCTGATCCTGCTGCTGCTGGGCCTGGGCCAGACCGTGGCCGTGCCGGGCACGACCGCCACCGTCAGGTTGGAGTCGGTGCAGGATCACCGCTGCCCCAAGGGTGTGCAATGCGTCTGGGCGGGCTACGTGGCGGCGACGCTGGGGGTGCGCGAGGCCCCGGGCCAACCGCTCCGGCAGGTGGTGCTGAGCCAGCCTCCGCTTCAAACCCCAGCGATGACAAGCCGGCTGGTGCTCCAGGGCCAGGCCCTGACCCTGGAGCGCGTCGAGCCCCAGCGCAGCTTCCAGCCCAAGGGCCCCGCCATGCCCGTGCGCGTGAGCCTTGGCGTCAGCCCCGCGAACTGATCGCCATGGCCGAGCCCTCCCTGCAGCACTGGCACCCCGAGAGCAGCTTGGAGTTGCCCTCCACTGCGGCGGAGATTGAGGCATTGGTGGTGGCCTTCGAAGCCGGCACCCTGCCCCGGGCCCGCTGGACCCACGAAGCCCACCTGGTGGTGGCCCTCAAGACCCTGGAGCAGCGCCCGTTCAACGCTGCTCTCGAACACCTGCGCACCCGCATCCGCGCCTACAACGAAGCCACCGGCACCGCCAACAGCGATCACTCCGGCTACCACGAAACGCTCACGGTCCATTTCCTGCGCGGGGTGGGTGGCCACATCGCCCGCCACCCCGGCTGGCCCCTGGCCGATTCCCTGGCCGCCCTGCTCGCTTCCCCCTGGCGAAGCGCGACTGGCCCCTGGCCGCCTACAGCCGCGGGCGCCTGGAATCGATCGAGGCGCGCCGTAGCTGGCTGGAGCCCGACCTGGGGCCCAGGGCCCTCTGGGCCGCTGCGGCGCCGCCACGCCCCCGGGGCAGCCACTACCCCGCCCCATTCGCTGCCCTGATGACGGGCCGGGAGAAACGGGTGCTGGGGGAGAGCTTTGGGCTGCGGAATTTCGGCGTCAACCAGACGCGGCTGGCGCCGGGTGCCCGCACCGCCCTGCGCCATGCCCACAGCCAGCAGGACGAATTCGTCTACGTGCTGGAGGGCCACCCCACCTTGATCACCAATCACGGCGAGCGGGAACTTGCCCCGGGGCTGGCGGCGGGCTTTGCCGCCGGCGATGGCAACGCCCACCATCTGGTCAACCGTACGGCGGTGGATGTGGTGCTGCTGGAGATCGGCGACCGCAGCCCCGGCGACGGCGCCAGCTACCCCGACGACGATCTGACGGCAGAGCTGGTGGAGGGAGCTTGGCGGTTCAGCCACAAGGACGGGCGCCCCTGGTGAGCCCATGCTTGCCGATCCTCTACAGCTTTCGGCGCTGCCCCTACGCCATCCGAGCTCGGCTGGCGATCGAAGCCGCTGGGTTGCTGGTGGAGTTGCGGGAGCTGGAGCTGAAGGCCAAGCCCGCCGAGATGCTCGCGGCCTCCCCAAGGGCACCGTGCCGGTGCTGGTGCTCCCCACTGGCGAGGTGATCGAGGAGAGCCTGGCGGTGATGGCCTGGGCCCTGGGCCAGCACGATCCCGGCGACTGGCGCCGCGCCGGCGACGGCCCGGCCGCCGCAAACGAACGGGCACAGATCGCCGCCCTGATCGATGCCAACGATGGAACGTTCAAGGTCCATCTGGATCGCTACAAGTACGCCCATCGCTTCGCCGGCGCCGATCCCCTGGCCCACCGCCAGGCCACCCTGGACATCCTGCGCGATTGGAACGCCCGGCTGGAGTTGGGGGGCTGGCTTCTGGGGGGCGCCCCTCCCTGGCCGACATCGCCCTGCTGCCCTTCGTGCGCCAGTTCCGCCAGGCCGATGCCGGCTGGTTCGATCGCCTCCCCGATCTGGCCCCCTTCACACCTGGCTGGGACGCTTTCTGGCCAGCCCCGAGCTGGCGGTGGTGATGGAGCGGGAGCCGCCCTGGGCTCCAGGTGAGTCGCCGCGGCTGTTCCCCAAGGGGCGCTTGATCCATCACCTGGCCCTGGCCGAGGAGTGGCGAGCCGCCGAACGCGCCGGCGTCTACGAACGCTCCACCCGCGGCCTCTCGCTGGAGCAGGTGGGGTTCATCCACGCCAGCTTCGAGCACCAGCTGGCGGCCACCCACGCCCGCTTCTATGTCGATGCCCCCGAGCTGCTGCAACTGGTGATCGACCCGGCCCGCCTGGCGGTGCCCCTGGCCCTGGAGGCGGCCCCAGGCGGCGTCGAGCTGTTTCCCCACATCCACGGCCCTCTGCCGATCGACGCGGTGGTGGCCGTGGAGTCCTACCCATGATCGAGGCCGCTGTCGTTGGAGCTCCGCTCACCCTGGAGTCGATCGAGGCCATGGCCGCCGCCCGGGGGCTGCTGCTGCGAATGCGCCCCACGGGGCCCGCGGCCCTGCGGGGTCTGCGGGTGGTGGTGGCCAGGCCCAGGCCCGCTCAGGCACCCCTGTTGCTGGGGGAGCTGAAGGGCTGGGCCCTGCCCACCGCCCGCGGGCTGCACCTGGACACGATGCGGGTGCAGGGCCACGACACCGCCGGGGTGGGACCACTGATCTGGGCCGCCACCTTCGCCTGGGCCCTGGAGGCCAGCCCCTGCCGCCGCGCCCGTCTGCTGGCGATCCGCGACGACGCACGCCAGCACCTGCGCCTGGTGCGTTACTTCCGGGGGCTGGGCTTTGCGCCCCTGCGGGAGCTGGGGGCGGGGGTGCTGGACCTGGGGCCACGGCTGATCTGGGGCGGCTCGGGGCTGCTGATGGAGGGCGACTGCCGCGATGGCCTGGGGCGCTGCGGGCGGCGCCTGGCGGCCCAGGAGCGATCCGAGGCCACAGCCATCTAGGGGCGACGATCCAGGCCTGCCTGAACCTGCCGTTCAGCGGCCTTCCCTAGGTTGGTTCCTGCCTGCTGCTGTCGCCATGGCACGTCCGTCGGCGCGCCCCTGACCCTCGCGGCCCTCGGGGGGTTGCTCGCGCTGGGGCCTGCCCCGATCTGGGCTCAGCCGATGCCCCCCCGATTGCCATCCCGCTGCCGACCATCATCAGACCCACCAGTCGGGGCGCGGTGGCTGAAGCAACCCAGGCTCCCCCTGTGGACCCCCGTGGTCGCTCGCGCCCTCACCCCCTGGCCCCGGCGGTGCCAGGGGTGGATGGGCAACGGCATCTGGTCTACGAACTCGAGCTGCTCAATGCCACGCGCAGCCCCGCCCGCCTGGAGTCCCTCGAGGTGCGCGATGGGACGCGCCCCGAGCGCGTGCTGGCCAGCTTCACGGGGCCTGAGCTGCTCCCGCGCCTGCGCACTCTGGGCAACAGCGCCGCCGCCGATCCCGTGATCCCCTTCGACCAGGCCCGGCTGGTGCTGATCAATCTCAGCCTTCCACCCGGCGGTCCCTTGCCCGCCCGGCTCCTACACCGGCTGAAGGTCAGTGGTTCCACCGGCCCGGCTCCGGGGAAGGCGGGCCCCGTCAGCTACGACGCCGCGCCGATCGCCATCGAACCCCAACTGTTCGTGCTCGGACCACCCCTGGGCGGAAAGGGCTGGGTGGCGATCAACGGCTGCTGCCGCTCCGATGTGGGCCACCGCAGCACGGGATTGCCGATCGATGGCCGGCTCGCCTTCGCCCAGCGCTTCGCCATCGACTGGATGCGTCTCGATGGCCAGGGGCGCCTCGCCAACGGCGACCTCAGCAAGGTGGGCAGCTACCCCTCCTTCGGCGCCGAGGTGATCGCCGTGGCCGATGGCACCGTCGTCGATGTCCGCAACGACCTGCCGGAGCAGGTGCCCCCCAACCTGCCGGCCCCCAGCGCGGTGTCCTTGGCCACGGTGCTCGGCAACCACGTGATCCTGCAGGTGGGCCCTGAGGCCTACGCCGTCTACGCCCACCTGCAGCCCGGATCGGTGCGGGTGCGCGCCGGCGAGCGGGTCAGGCGCGGCCAGCCCCTGGGCCTGTTGGGCAACAGCGGCAATTCCTCGGCGCCCCACCTGCATTTCCACCTGATGCGTGGGCCCAGCCTGGGCTCCGATGGCCTGCCCTACGTGATCGACCAGTTCCAGCTGGCGGGTCAGATCCCAGAAGCACAGGCCGACGCCTTCTATGGCTTCAAAGGGGCCTGGAACCAGACGCTGTTGCCCACCCCAGCGCCCCGCGCCAATCAGTTCCCCCTGTTCTTCTCGGTGCTGGATTTCCCCACCACCCCCGCGCCATGAGCCCTGATTCCCGCTGGTGGTCCACGGCCTCCCTGAGCACGCAGGATGGAGTGCGCACCATGGGCAGCACGAGCCCTCTTCACCCATGACCGACCCTGGCGAGCAGCGGGTCGCCGCACTGGAGGCCGCCCTGGCGGCTCTCAGCCGGCGGCTGGAGACCACCGAGGCCCAGTTGCGGGAACACGAGGCCTGTCTGAGCGTTGTCTCCGACGTGGTGCGCTTCGCCAAGCTGAGGGAACTGCTGGCCCAGGGCCGCTTCAACGCTGCCGACCGGGAAACGACGCGGGTTCTCTACGACTACCTCGGCAGCACGGTGGACGAGATCACGCCCGAGGCGATCGAAGCCTGCCCCGGCACACCCCTGCAGATCATCGACCGGCTCTGGCGCGACGCCAGCGGCAGCCACTACGGCTTCAGCGCCCAGCTGCGGATCTACCGCTCCCTGGGGGGCAGCCTCGAGACGCTGATCGCCCAGGATGGGGCACGCTTTCGGGCCTTCTGCGGGCGGGTGGGCTGGGACCCGAACGGCCTGCTTGCCGATCCCGATGACGCAGCGGAGGCCGAGGCTGAATCCCCGGCAGCGCCGGAGGCCGATGCCACTGATCTGCCCGAGGGTGCCCTGCCGCGGCGCTGGTGGAGCACCCCCTACGGCATGAAGATCGGCAACATCTTCATGGCACGGCTGATCACCGCCGGCTTCGACGACGCGACGACGCCCGTTGCCGCGCCCGCGCCGTCTGGCTGACCACCGCGAAGCCGGCGCCGAAGACCGCCCCCAGGCCGGCGCCGATCAGAGGGAACCAGTGGTACAAATCCTGGTAGAAGGCGCTCTCAAAACGTGGCTGGCCCAGATCGGGCTGGCCCAGGTAGCGCAGGGTGAAACCGAACAGGGCTCCGAGGACTGCCGTCATCAGCGCCGCGAACACCACCAGCCTCCCGTTGATGGTGCCGTTACCGCTGGCCATGGCTCACCCTTTCTCCGGTGTGGGGGGCGTGCGCAACAGATACTGCCGCTCGAGGCCCTTGATCACCACAAACAGCACCGGCGCCACCCCCAGGCTGAGCACGGTGGCCACCAGATAACCGCCGAAGCTCACCGTGCCGATCGACCAGCGGCTGATCGAGCCGGCGCCGGAGGCGGTCATCAGCGGGATGTAGCCCACCAGACCTGAGGCCGCGGTCATCACGATCGGTTGGAAACGGGCCTTGGCGGCGGCGATGCCGGCTTCGCTCAGGCTCATGCCCAGCCGCAGGTATTCGTTGGCCTGCTCGACGATCAAGATGGCGTTCTTGCTGGCCATGCCGATCAGCATCAACAGACCCACCTGGGCAAAGATGTCGTTGCTGATCACCGGCCAGCTGCTGCCGGCCTGCAACCAATTGGCGCGGCACCAGATCGCCACCATCGCCCCCAGCGTAGCCAGCGGCACCGTGAGCAGGATGATCGTGGGATCCACGTAGCTCCCGTACTGGGCGGCCATCACCAGGAACACCAACACGAAGGCCAGCGCGAAGATCGCACCGGTGGCGCCGCCGGCCGAGCGTTCCTCCAGCGACAGGCCACTCCACTCGTAGCCAAAACCTGGATCCAGCACCTTGGCGGCCACCTCCTCCATGGCCGCCAACGCCTGGCCGGAGCTGTAGCCAGGGGCTGGACCTCCCTGGATCTTGATCGCCTCGTAGACGTTGTAGCGGGTGATCGTGGGTGGGGCCGAGAAGCGTTCCGTCACCACCACGTCCTTGAGCTGCACAAGGCCACCCTTTCGGGAGCGCACAAAGAACGAGGAGATGGCATCAGGCTGGTCGCGGAAGGTGCCGTCGGCCTGCACATACACCCGGTACTGGTTCTGCTCGAACACGAAGTCATTCACGTAGCGGCCACCGAGATAGGCCTGGAGCGTGCCGAACACCTCGTTGATGTCCACATCGAGTGATTTGAGCAGATCCCGATTCACCCGGATCGAAATCTGCTCCACGCCCGGCGTGAAGGTGGTGGTGACCCCCTGGAGCTCGGGCCGCTCCCGAGCAGCGGCAATCATCGTGTTGAGGTTCTTGAGCAGGGCCTCGGTCGGTAGTCCAGCGCGGTTCTGCAGCTGGAAATCAAAGCCACCGGTGGCCCCCACCCCGTCGACGGGAGGCACATTGGCAGCAAACGCCCTTGAACCGGTGATCTCCTTCTTGAGCCGCTGATTGAGGCGCTCAAGCAGGCTGAACACGGATTGATCCTGCGCTGGACGTTGATCCCAGGCCTTGAGCCTGATAAAGAACAGGTATTTGTTGTAGCTGTTGCCTTCCAGTCCGAAACCGGCGGCACCCAGATAGCTCTCAATGTCGGTGAACTCCGCGAGGATCCCATTCACCTGCTCCACCTGCTTCTGGGTGTAGCTGAGGGAGGCGGAAGGCGGAGACTCGCCCAGGAGGATCATCAACCCCTGGTCCTCCTCCGGTATGAAGCCGGTGGGCACGATCTTGAGCATCAGCACCGTGGCCACCAGCCCCACCACGAACACCGTCACGACGACATGGCGGAAGCGCACCAGCGTGCCGATGGTGCGTCCATACCAGGCGAACAGGGCTGCAAACGCGCGATTGAACGGCCGGAAGATCCAGCCCAGGCCGCCGTTGATCAGCTTGTCGATCGCACCGGGTGGCGTCCCTTCAGGCCGCAGGAACAAGGCCGCGATCGTGGGCGAGAACGTGAGGGCGTTGAAGGTGGAGAACACGATCGCCGCCGAAAGGGTGATCGCGAACTGGCGATAGACGATCCCTGTGGTGCCCGGGAAGAAGCAGACCGGAATGAACACGGCCAGCTGCACCAGCGCCGCCGTGATCGAGGGCGTGGCCAGTTCGTTCATGGCATCGAGCGCCGCCTGCATCGGCCGCATCCCCTGGCCGAGCTTGTCCTTGATCGACTGCACGATCACCACCGCATCATCGGTGACCGTACCGATCGCCAGGATGATGCCGAACATCGTGAGTTGGTTGATGCTGAAGCCGAAGCCCAGCAACACACCCATGGCGCCGATCATCGCCACCGGCATCGCCAACGCCGGCACGATCGTCGAGCGCCAGTCCTGGAGGAAGAGCAGGATCGTGAGCACCGCCATCACGATCGCCTGGAACAGATTGGAGGTCACATCCTTCAGGGATGTGGTCACAAACAGGGTGGAGTCGTAGGGGATCTCGTAGCGCAGGCCCTGGGGAAATCGGCGGACAGACGCTCCACCAGGGCCTTGACCCGATTCCCGGTGTCCAGGGCGTTGGCGCCTGGAAGCTGATAAAGCGCCAGACCGGCGGAAGGCCGGCCACCCAGGGTGGTGCTCAGGTCGTAGTTCTCGGCACCCAGCTCAACGCGACCGAGATCCCGAAGTTTGGCGGTCTCCCCGTTCGGGCCGACACTCACGACCAGATTTTCCGCATCGGCCACGCTCGTGAACCGGCTTTCAGCCTTGAGCGGAATGGCGAATTGCTGCTTGGGGTCGATCGGCTCCTGGCCGATTCTGCCGGCGCCCGACTGGATGTTCTGCTCCTTCAGCGCCCGCTCCACATCGAGGGGGTGAGGTTCTGGGCCGCCATCTTGATCGGATCAAGCCAGATCCGAAGGGCGAGCTTGCGCTCTCCGATCAGCTTGGCCTGGCCGATCCCCGGGATGCGCTTGATCTCGTTGAGAAGCGTGCGATCGATGTAGTTGCTGATGAAGAACGTGTCGTAAAGCGGCTGTCCCTGGGCGTCCTTGTCGGCATAGAAGCCATAGGCCAGCAGCAGGCTGGGGGAGGCGGCCTCCACGGTCACCCCCGTCTGCTTGACGACATCCGGCAAGCCAGGGGTGGCCTGGTTCACCCGGTTCTGCACATTCACCTGGGCGATGTTTCGATCGATCGCCACCGGAAACGACACCACGATGTTGGCGATGCCATCGGAAGAGGTGTTCGAGGACATGTACTTCATCGCCTCGACGCCGTTGATCTCCTCCTCCAGTGGATTCGTCACCGTGTCCACGGTGGTGCGGGCATCGGCGCCGATGTTCGAGGCCGTGACCTGAATCTGAGTGGGCGCCAGCTGGGGCAGCTTCTCCAGCGGCAACATCGGCAGGGCGATCGCACCCAGGATCACGATCACCAGGGAGCAGACCGTGGTCAGGACGGGGTTGCGAATGAAGCGATCGGAGAGGCTCATTTGGCAATCAGCTCGGGGAACCGGGCCCGGAAGGCGGCGACGGCTGTCGGGAGGGTGGGGAAGCAGCGGTCCGCGCCGATCTTCTCGGCCACCCCCGCTCGGCCGAGCTGCTGGAGCAGATCCTGCTTGGCCCGGGCCAGGGCGAAGACGATGCCCGCATCGGCCAGTTGCTCCCGCAGCTCCTGCAACATGTCCGCGGCGGTGATGTCGATCTCCACGATCGCTTCGGCGTTGAGGACGAACCAGCGCACCGGCACCGGCTCGGCGGCGATCGCCGCCAGGGCACGGCGACGGAAGTCCTCGGCGTTCGCGAAACAGAGCGGCGCGTCGTAGCGGTAGAGCACCAATCCGGGGATGGTGGTGGCCCCTTCCCAATCGGACACGTCATGGAGCCCCTCCATCTGGGGCACCGCGCCGAGAACCGCATCGTTGGGGCGCACCAGGCGGGCGAACAGTTCGATCACCGACAGGGCGACCGCCAGGCCGACGCCCACCAGGATGTCGGTGAGCAGAACCCCGGCCAGGGTGACCAGCGCCAGGTGGAACTCGCTCTTCCTGAACCGCCGCATCCGCTGGAATTCGGGAAGGTCGATCAGGCGCAGGGCCGCATAGATCACGATCGCGCCGAGGGCCGCCTTGGGGAACAGGGCCAGCACCGGTCGCAGGAACAGCAGCACCAGCAGCACCACCGCGAAGGCCACCAGCGAGAACAACTGGGAGCGGCTGCCGAGGGAATCACCGATGGCGGTGCGGCTGCCGCTGCTGCTGACCGGGAAGCCCTGCATCAGTCCATTGCCCACGTTCACCACCCCGAGCGCCAGCAGCTCCTGGTTGGCGTCGATGCGGTAGCCACCACGGGCCGCGAAAGCCCGGGCGGTGAGCACGTTGTCGGAGTAGCCCACCAGCGCGATGCCCAGGGCGGTCGCCCCCAGGTACTTCAGCTGCAGCGAGGAAGCGGCGGCCGGCAGAGCGAAGCTCGGCAACCCGGCGGGGATCGCTCCGATCACGGCGACGCCCCGCTGATCGAGATGCAGGACCGACACCACCGCCACCGCCAACAGCACCGCCAGCAGCGGTCCGGGGGCCGTGGGGAAGCGGCGCTGGACCAGCAGCAGAAACGCCAGCACCGCGAAGGCCAGGGCCAGGGTGGGCAGATGGATCTCACCGGCCCGACCGGCCAGTTCCCGCAGCTGACCGAGCAGCGACTCGGCCGCCAGGCTGACGCCGCTGATCTTGCCGATCTGACCGGTGATCATGATCACCGCCACCCCGGCCATGTAGCCCACCAGAATCGGCTTGGAGAGCAGATCGGCGAGAAACCCGAGCCGGGTCCAGGCTCCCACCAGGCAGATCAGGCCCACGGCCAGGGCCAGCAGGCTGGCGAGGCTGGCATAGGCCAGTGGATCCCCCGGCGATCGGCGCGATCGCCGCCGCCGTCATCACGGCCGTGGTCGATTCCGGACCCACCGAGAGCTGAGGCGAGGAACCGATCAGGGCATAGAGGAGCATCGGCGGCAAAATCGCCCACAGACCGGCCACCGGCGCCACACCGGCCAGCTCCGCATAGGCCATGCACTGGGGAATCAGGTAGGCCGCCACGGTGAGGCCGGCCAGCAGATCGCCCCGCCACCACTCCGGCCGGTAGAGCTTCCATTGGTTCAGGCCCGGGAGCAGGGCGATCAGGGTTCCGGCACCCGTTCCAGTGGCGGTGGCGGTGCCGGTTCCCCCTGAACCTTCCCCTGCTGCACCATGGCCGGCTCACCGTCGAATCTTCAGGACCTGCCGGTTCCCATGAACCGTTGCCGCCCAAGGCCTTCCAGCGCCAGCAGGCAGCTGAATGACGCCGGAGCCTGGGTTCAGCCTGGCCCTGGAAACCTCCAGCGGCAAGACCCGTTGGCATGTCGTCATGGCCAGCTCAACAGGCCGTCAGCCGAACAGGTTCAAGAACCGCTGGATCACGACCGCGTTGATGATGTCGACGAAAAAGCCCGACACCAGTGGCACGACGATGAAGGCCAGTTGGGCGGCGCCGTAGCGCTTCGCCACCGCCGTCATGTTGGCGATCGCCGTCGGGGTGGCCCCCAACGCGACGCCGCCGAACCCCGAGCAGATCACCGCCGCCTCGTAGTCGCGGCCCATCAGCTGAAACACCACGAACAGGGCGAACAGAAAGGCCACCACGAACTGGGCCACCAGAATCGCCAGGATCGGACCCGCCAGCTCGGCGATGGTCCACAGCTGCAGGCTCATCAGCGACATCGTCAGGAAGATCCCGAGCGCCACCTCGCTGACCAGGGCCAGCGATGCTGATTGCGCTGGCCAGGGGATGGTCGGGGCCAGGCGCGGCACGGTGTTGGTGATCAGGATCGCCCCGAACAGGCAACAGACGAAGCGCGGCAGGTTGCTGCCGGCGGCCTGCAGCAACTCGTAAATCAGCTCGCCTACCGCCAGGCTCATATTCAGCCAGAACAAGGTCTGCAGGAAGGAAAAGCCGTCGATGCCACGGGCCTGGGCGCCCGCGTCCCCCTGGCGCTCCTTTTCTTCCCTGGCGCTGCCCCGGGGTTCAAGCCTGTGGCGCCCGATCAGGATCTTGGCGATCGGACCGCCCATCAGCGAGGCCAGCACCAAACCGAGGGTGGCGCAGGCGATCGCAATCTCCAGCGCGTTGGGGATGCCGTGGGATTCAGCGAAGCGGGGCGCCCAGGCGATGGCCGTGCCGTGCCCCCCAGCAGCGACACAGAGCCCCCCAGCAGCCCCACCAGGGGATTGAGCCCCAGCAGGCTGGCCACGCCGAGGCCCGTGAGGTTCTGCAGGATCATGTAGCCGGTGGTGAGGGCCACCAGCAGCGCCAACGGACGACCGCCCGAGCGCAGGGTGCCGAAGTCGGCATTGAGGCCGATGGCGGCAAAGAAATAGAGCAGCAGGAAATCGCGGGTGGCGAGGTTGAAACTCACCTCCAGCCCCCAGATCCCATGCACCAGCGCCAGCAGCACACACACCAGCAGACCGCTGCTCACGGGCTCGGGGATGTTGTACGCCGAGAGCAAGGCCACGCGCCGGTTGAGCCATTGGCCCGCCGCCAGCACCACGATCGCGACGTTGAGGGTGGCAAAGCTCGCCAGTTGAACGCCCATCTCAGGACTCTGCTCCGGCGTGGTAACTGCTGCGCACCAGCGGGCCACTGCGCACCTGGGCGAAGCCCAGCTCCCGGGCGATCGCCCCCAGCCGCTCGAAGTCGGCGGGTTCCCAGTAGCACTGCACTGGCAGGTGGGCCAGCGAGGGCCGCAGGTACTGGCCGAGGGTGAGGCGCTGGCAATCCACGGCGCGCAGATCCTCCAGGGCCTCCACCAGCTCCGCAAAGGTCTCCCCCAGCCCCAGCATCAGCCCCGATTTGGTCGGAATCTGCGGCGTCAGCTCCCGGGCCGCCGCCAGCAGCCCAAGGGAACGCGCGTAGGTGGCGCCGCGGCGCACCTCTCCCTGCAGCCGGCGCACGGTTTCCAGATTGTGGTTGAAGCACACCGGCCTTGCGGCCAACACCGCTCCCAGCCGTTGCCGTTGGGCCGCCAACCCCTCCGCCTCGCTCCGGTGCCCCCCAGAAATCGGGGGTGAGCACTTCGATCGCCACCAGCGGGTTGCGGCGGCGGATCGCCGCCATGGTGGCGGTGAACAGGCCGGCGCCATGGTCAGCGAGATCATCGCGGGCGACGGCGGTGAGCACCACGTAACGCAGCCCCATCTGCTCCACCGCCTCGGCCACGCGCTCGGCCTCGCCGGCATCGAAGGGCGCCGGCGCCTGTCCCTTGTCCACCTGGCAGAAGGCGCAGCTGCGCGTGCAGATCGGTCCCCCCAGCAGAAAGGTGGCCGTCCCGGCGGCGTAGCACTCAGCGCGGTTGGGGCAGCGGCCCTCCTCGCAGATGGTGTGCAGCCGCTGGCCCTTGACGATCCCCTGCACCTTCTCCAGCTGGGAGGCGTTGCCGATCGGCTGGCGCAGCCACTCCGGCAGCCGCTCGGCCGGGGGGATGGTGCTGTAGCGGGAGGAGCGTGGGGCCATGGCTGGTTCGGGAAGGGAGCTACTCATCCATGCGCCGGCGCCCCTCCAGGGCCCGGGCCAGGGTGACCTCGTCGGCGAACTCCAGTTCGCCGCCCACCGGCAGGCCGTAGGCGATGCGGCTCACCAGGGTGAAGGGCCGCAGCAGCCGCGCCAGATAGAGGCTGGTGGTGTCGCCTTCGACGCTGGGGGTGAGGGCCAGGATCACCTCGCTGATGCCATCGCGATCGACGCGCTCCACCAATGGGGTCACGTGCAACAACTCCGGGCCCACCCCATCCATCGGTGAGATCAGGCCGCCAAGCACGTGGTAGCCGCCCTTGAACTCACGCGTGCGCTCCAGGGCGAGCAGGTCGCGGGAATCGGCCACCACGCAGAGCACCCCTGTGCGGCGCTCCTCATTGCGGCAGATCTCGCAGAGGGATTCGGCCGAAAGGTGGAAGCAACGCTGGCACTGGCCCACCTGGGTGCGGGCCGCCATCAGGGCATCGGCAAAGCTGCGGATCTGCTCCTCCGGCTGGCGCAGCACGTGCAGGGCCAGCCGCTGGGCCGTGCGCGGCCCGATCCCGGGAAGTCGCTCGAACTGGTCGATCAGGCGGGCCAGGGGCCGGGTGAAGCCGCTCAGGAGCCTGGGGCAACTGGGCGGAATCTAGGCGCTCAGCCCAGGGCGTGGTCCCCGAGGGCCGCCCCTTCGAGCCGGGTGCCACTGAGCCGAGCTCCTTCGGTGCTGGCTCCAGTGAGAGCGGCGCCCCGCAGGTCCGCCTCGCTCAGGTCAGCGCCGCGGAGGCTCGCTCCCCGCAGGTCGGCATGGCGCAGGTTGGCGTGGCTGAGGTCGGCCTCGCTGAGGTCGGCGCCACGCAGATCGGCATCCTCAAAGCAGGCATGGCGCAGGCTGGCGCGGCTCAGGTTCACCTCCCGCCAGCGGCCGCCGGCCGCCTGAAGGTCATCCAGGTGGGTGCGGCTCAGGTCGAGACCATCCAGCCAGAGGCCGCCCTCGCTGAGCCGCTCCAGGGCACTGTTGCGGGCATAGCTGAGCTTGGCGCCGGCCTGCTGGAAGGTGAGGATCACCTCCAGGGCCTCCTGGTTCTCACGCTGACGCCGCTTGCTGCCCTCCAGCACATAGAGGAAAGCCGCGGTGACGATGCTCAGCGATTCCATGTTGCTGACGCTGATGATGCCGCCGGCATCGCGCAGGACGCAGGCCGCGCTGACGCCGTGATCCCGGCACTGCTCCCAGCGATTGACGGCGCCGAGTAGCAGGATCGCCGAGCCGACGGCCACCAGCAGTCGGAAACCGAACGAGCGATCCAGCAAGCGGTAAAACCATCGCTGCTGCTTTTCGCGCTGGATCTGGGCCCAGCTCCTGCGCAGCTGGGGGCGAGGGCCTGGGGTGACTGGGCTGGCGGTCATCGGTGGCGCTGCGTTGATGGAAACCCCATGCTGGGCGGGCCGGGCCCTGCGGTCACCCATCGCACCCGGGCTGGAGAATGGCGAAAGCCCTGCCGCCCCTGATCGCCATGGACCCTTTCCGTCATCACCTGCCCGGCGAGCTTCGGGCCCGGCTCTCGGGTTGGCTGCTGCCCCTGCTGCTGGCCCTGGTGCTGGTGGGCTGCAGCGCCTCGGCGGCGGGGCTGAATGCCTACCGCAGCCCCGATGGCCGCTATGCCTTCCTCTACCCCACCGGTTGGACCCGGGTTCAGGTGAGTGGCGGCCCCCAGGTGGTCTTCCACGACCTGATCCACACCGACGAGACCCTGAGTCTGCTGGTGGCCCCGGTGACCCCCGCCATCGAGGCGGCAGCCGAGGCCGGCGCCCGGGCGGTGGGTGAGCGCCTGATCAGCACGGCGATCGCCCCGGCGGGCAGTGACCGCAGCGCCGAGCTGGTGAACGCCCGGGAGCGGCAGCAGGAGGGCCGCACCTTCTACGACCTGGAATACACGGTGCAGCTGAGCGACCGCCAGCGCCACGAGCTGGCCACGGTGGTGGCCGACCGTGGCCGCCTCTACACCCTGTCCACCAGCACCAACGAGCTGCGTTGGGGCAAGGTCGAGGGGCTGTTCGAGCAGGTGATCGGCTCGTTCAACCTCACCAGCTGAGCCTTGGCGGACGTGCTCGTGATCGGTGGCGGCCTGGCCGGCGGCCTGCTGGCCCTGGCCCTGGCCGAGCGCGGCGCCGCCGTGACCGTTCTGAGCGGCCCGGGCCCCTGGGCGACGGACCTGAGTTATGGCGGTGTGCCCTGGTGGGCAGGCCCCCCAGGGCCGATTGGAGCGCTGATGGCCACCGCCCCGGACTGTTGGCAGGCCCTGGAGCGGCGCCACGGCCCCCTGGGCTGGTGCCCCTGCGCACTGCTGCTCCATGGCCCGGGCGGCAGCCTGGAGCGGCACCCCTACGCCCGGCTCGATGGCGAGCACTTCGCCCGCGCCCTGCCGGCGGCCCTGGAGCGGGCGGGGGTGACAACGCACAGCGGCCGGGCCACGGGCCTGCGGCCCAAGGCCGGCGGCGGCTGGGAGGTGACGCTGGCAGGACCTGCACCCCGCGAAGCAGGCAGCCTGAACGCCGATCAGGTCGTGCTGGCGGCGGGGGCGGGCAACCTGGCGCTCTGGCCAGCCCTGGCCGGCAGGCTGCTGGTGAGCTGGGCCGGGGTGCTGCAGGCCGATCGATTGCCGCCGGCGGCGGCGCTCCCCTGGCACGGCGCCTCAGGCCCAGAAACCGACGCGATCGTGATGCCCCTGGTGGGCCAGCGCCAGGCCCTGGAAGCCCGCGCCCCCACGCTCACGGCCGAGGAATGGGTGGTGGATGCGGGCCTGGCCCCCGGGGCGAAGGCCTGTTGCTGGGGCAGACCACCCTGGTGCGGCCGGGCGGTGGGCTGGGGAGCCTCCGGAGCCCACACCGCTGGAGGCCGCCCTGCGCGCTGAGCTGGCCCGGTATTGGCCCGCTCTGGCCGCCCTGCCGGCTCGCTTCCTGCAGGTGCCCGTGAGCTTCCACCGCCTCGGGGCGGCCCTTGGTGGAACCCATCCCAGGCAGCCCGGGGCTGTGGGTGTTCAGCGGCTTCAGCGGCCCCTTTGCACTGGTGCCGCCCCTGGCGCCCCTGTTGGCCGCGGCCCTCGGCGGCGACACCCAGGCCCTGACCACCCTGACCCGCTGACAGCTGGGCTATTTGGATCAAGGGTATGGCGATCCCCTGCCGTTCAAGGTCGCAGCGCTCACGAAGATGGGGAGCTCATACCGTTCGCCCAAGGCACCCTGAGCCCGTGAAGCCATGCCGATGAGCACCGAACTGGACGCCCTGCTGCGCATGGGCCTGGCGGTGGCCTGCGGCCTGGCCGTGGGGCTCAACCGCGCCCACACCCCCACCCACCGCACCAACCGCCTGCGTGTGCATGCGCTGGTGGGGCTGAGCGCCTGCCTGATGGTGCTGGCTGCCGGACACGATCTGCAGGCCCGCAGCCATGCGATCCAGGGGTGGCCACCGGCGTGGGCTTCCTGGGCGCCGGCGAGATCCTGGTGGAGCCCCGCAGCGACCGGGCCGGCAACGTGCAGGTGCGCGGACTCACCAGCGCCGCCTCGATCTGGTTCACCGCCGCCCTCGGCGTCACCGTGGCGGCCTCCACGCCGATCCTGGCGGCGGCGGCGCTGGGGCTGGCCCTGATCACCCTCTACGTCACCGAGAATGGCTCCAGTCAGCCCTGAGCGATGAGCGTCGAACCGACCGCGGCAGCCAGCCCAGGTGAATCTGCTTCCTTCTGGCAACTCAAACCCTGGTGGTGCCAGCCCTGGTCGATCCTGCTCACCGGCGTGGTGGCGATGCTCGGCAGCTGGCTGTTGCTGCAGCGCTGGTGGATCACCGCTCCGCTCAGCTTGGCGGTACTGCTCTGGTGGCTGCTGTTCCTGGTGCTGGTGCCCGCGAGCTACGCCGATCAGAACAAGAACTTGTAGCGATTGGAGCCATCGCCACCGGAACCGCCGCTGGCGGCCTCAGGAGCGCTTTCTGCCTTGGGCCAATCCGCTTCCCAGTAGCTGATGCCGTCACGATCGAAGGGCCGCCCTCCCAGGCGCTTGGTGTCCAGATGGGTGGTGGCCATGGAGGTGACCAGGCCGCCGATTTCCATCGGCCCGAGATCGGTTTTGAGGTCCTTGCCGGCCGAGCCGATCAGGCTGGGGAGCTGCAGCAGGTTCTCCGGCCGGATGAGCTTGCTGAACAGGGCATTGAGCAGCAACTTCTGACGTTCAAGGCGGCCGATGTCGCCCTCCTCATCGTGACGGAAGCGAATGAAACCCTCGAGATCGCGCCCCTTGAGGGTCTGCAGACCCGGCTTGAGATCGATGTAGAGCCCCTGGCTGTTGTCGGTGTAGTACATGCGCTTGGGCACATTCACCTCCAGCCCCCCGAGTTGGTCGCCGAGGCGGCGAATCGCCGAGAGGTTCACCACCATGTGGTGCTCGATCGGCCGGCCCACCTGGCGGGAGAGTTCCCGCTTCACCGCCTCCGTTCCCCCGAGGCTGTAGAGGGCGTTCGCCTTGAGCGGCCCGAAACCATTGGAGTCGATGTAGGTGTCCCGGGGCACCTGGGTGAGGCTGGTGACCCCGTTGTGCACCTTCACCAGGTACATCACATCGGTGTTGCCGCCGCCCACGTCGGTGCCCAGCACCACCAGCTCCTGATCCCCCAGGCCCGTCCAGGCGGCGAAGGGGTTAGCGAGGGCTTGGTTCTTGGTCAGCAGATCTCCCTTGAGCCAACCCGCCAATGGGCCCGCCAGCACCAGACCACCGCCGAGCCCCACGGCCGTGGCCAGCAGCACCGGAGCCCAGCTGCTGCGCTTTTTCAAGGCAGAACTTTTCATGATCTGAACTTATTTCATCCCTCTGGCCCCTCTCTTCCATCCCGGTTAAGTCCTAAGCCAGTTCGGGTTCTGACCTTTCCCCTGGCCCGCCCCCGATCCAGGGCTCGTCATGGCTGCAGAGCTTCATCCTGGCGCAGCCCCGCCTGCACCCGCCAGAGGTTGGTGTAGGCCCCGCCCCGGGCCAGCAGGTCGTCATGGTGACCGCTTTCGACGATGCGGCCCTGCTCCATTACCACGATCCGGTCAGCGTGGCGCACCGTGCTCAGGCGGTGGGCGATCACCAAGGTGGTGCGCTCGGCCGTGATCAGATCGAGGGAGCGCTGAATCGCCGCTTCGGTCTCGTTGTCGACCGCGGCGGTGGCCTCATCGAGGATCAGCACCGGTGGATTCTTGAGGATCGCCCGGGCCAGGGCGATGCGCTGGCGCTGGCCGCCGGAGAGGCGCTGGCCCCGTTCCCCCACCACCGTGTCGAGGCCCTCGGGGAGGGCGGCAATGAACGCCGAGGCCTCGGCCAACTCCGCCGCCCGCTCGATCGCCGCACGGCTGGCCCCGAAACTGCCATAGGCGATGTTCTCGGCCACGCTGCCGTGGAACAGGAACACCTCCTGGCTCACCAGGCCGATGGCGCGGCGCAGGTCGGCCAGCTTCAGCTCACCGATGGGGATCCCATCGAGCAGGATCTGACCCCGGTCGATGGCGTAGAGGCGCAGCAGCAGCTTCACGATCGTGCTCTTGCCCGAACCGGTGGACCCCACGATCCCCAGGGTGGTGCCGGCGGGCACCAGCAGATCAAAGCCTTCGAGCAACGGCGCGCGGCCCTCGTAGGCGAAATTCACCCCCTGAAACTCCAGGCGCCCGGCCACCCGATGGGGCTCCAGTGCGCGCTGGCCGCCGGGAATGGCGATCGGGGTTTCGAGCAGGTCGAGCACCCGGTTGGTGGAGGCCATCGCCCGCTGGTAGTCATCGAGGGTGCGGCCCAAGGTGGTGAGGGGCCACAGCAAGCGCTGGGTGATGAAGACCAGAAAGCTGTAGGTGCCCACGGCAATCAGCCCACGCCAGGCCTGCAGCCCGCCGATCACCAGAATCGCCAGGAAGGCGAACAGCACCGCAAAGCGAATCAGGGGAATGAAGGCCGCCGAGAGGCGAATCGCCCGGCGGTTGCTGAGCCGGTAGGCCTCACTGTCGAGCCTTAGACGTTCCTTTTCCCAGTCCTCGGCGGCAAAGCTCTTGATCGTGAGCATGCCGCCAAGGTTGTTCGCCAGTCGGCTGGAGAGGTCGCCGGCCCGCTCGCGCACATCCTGGTAGAGGGGGCCAGGCGTTTTTGAAACACCAGCGAACCCCAGAGAATCACCGGGATCGGCAGGAAGGCCACCCCGGCCACCCCCGGTGAGAGCACCACCATGGCGCCGCCCACGGCCAGCACGGTGGTGATCAGCTGCAGGATCTCGTTGGCGCCGTGATCGAGGAAGCGCTCGAGCTGGTTGATGTCGTCGCCCAGGATCGTCATCAGGCGACCGCTGCTGCCCGCCTCGAAGAAGGCCATCTCCAGATGCTGCAGATGGTCGTAGGCCTCCAGGCGCAATTCGTGCTGCACGGTCTGGGCCAGGTTGCGCCAGAGCACCCCGTAGAGGTATTCGAACAGCGACTCGGCGCTCCAGATCGCGAACGAGAGCACCGCCAGCACGGTCAGCTGGCCAGGCACGCTGGCGACGCCGAACTGGGCCAGCCAGGACTGCTGTTGCTTGACCACCACATCCACCGCCAGGCCGATCAGCACCGGTGGCGCCAGGTCGAACAGCTTGTTGAGCACCGAACAAGAGGCCGCCAGGGCCACCCAGCGCCGGTGGGGACGAAGGGTGATCAGCAGCCGCTTCAGCGCTGGCCGCGACGAGCGTGGCTGGGGGTCGGGATCGGATCGGCGGACCATGGGGCGCGGCTGCAGAACGCCATTCAAAAGGCCAGCCCCGAAGGACGGGCCCCTGGTGTCTCCGAGCGAGCGGGCTGCTGCAGAGACCTGGCGTGTTCGCAGGGTGCCGCCTGCGTCACGCTGCGCGCCCTGCCCATGAGTTCCATCGCTGCTTCGGTGGCAAAGCACACCAAGCGGGCCTTGGCGATTTCAGTCGGTTGCCTTAGACCGGAAGTGTCTCCACCAAGGAGGTTCCCATGACCCGATCGAGAGCGTTCCATCGCTTCCATCGCTGGACAGCCAAAATCCGCCGCCGTCACCTGCGCGCTGCCCTGCCCGAGCCCCGGGAAGGGGAACTGGCCCTGCTCAAGCCCGGGGCCGATCTGCGCCACCACGACTGGGAACGGGATCAACGGGCCGATCTGATCGAGACCGAGGAGAAGCTCAGCCTCGCCTAGGGACGCCTCAGCAGCACAGCTTCCTCTCCAGGTGGAACCATCCGTGGCATGGCCTGAGCTGAGCTGGTGCTGCTGGCTCCAGGCGGTTCACCAGCGGTTACCGCCACCACCGCCGTAGCCGCCACCACCGCCACCGCCGCCTCCTCCGCCTCCGTAGCCGCCGGCACCAGCGCCGCCGCCACCGCCGTAACCACCACGGCCGCCGCCGCCTCCACCGCCTCCGGTGCGCTCACGGGGGTGGCCTTGTTGACGCGGATCATCCGCCCCATCCACTCCACATCCTGGAGGTCGTCAATGGCTTTTTGCTCTTCGGCATCACTTGCCAACTCGACGAAGGCGAAACCGCGCTTGCGGCCGGTTTCGCGGTCGAGGGGAAGGCTGCATTGACGGACTTCGCCGTATTGGCCGAAAAGATCGACCAGATCCTCCTGTTCAGCCTGGAACGAGAGGTTGCCTACGTAAATGGTCATTCCTTGATGGGAACCTGGAACTGATTCGCTGATGCTGGGGTTCCTCAAGGAAAGCCCGTCGGAAGTCCTTACCGAGCAAGCCGATTGGAGCCTGAAAGCCTGTGAATCGGCAGCAACTTTACAGGGTCAGCGCTGGGCGTCCCAAGCGGTCTGGAGCGCCTGGATGGGGGCCCCGAGAAAAGACCACGAAGCCGGCATTCGAAAATCGAGCCAATCATTGTTAGGATTTCAACACTGTGCTCCCGGAGTGATGGCTGCCCCCGTTCCCTGGAGTCTGGCCTGGAGCAACGACGGCGAACTCGCCCCCCAGGACCGTTTCGACCTGTTCCAGAGCCTGGTCGCGACCGAGTCGGAGTCCTCTCAGTCCACGTTGATCGCCATGATCGAGCGGATGCCCCTTGATCAGGTGTCGATGCTCTCCACAGGCGATGTGACGGGCCTCTGCGCCTGAGGCGCCGAGGCGCTTTTCATCCAGCTGAGACGCCTTGCCCTGCAGGGCCTCAGCTGAACTTGAAGCGGCTGCTGGCGAGCTTGGTGCAGGTGGCCTGGGCATCGCTCAGGCTGGCGTTCTGGCTCACCTGATCCACGAAACAGGTGCAGGCATAGGAGGCCATGCCGGCCGGGGGCTCCTTGCCGGAGGCACTCACCACAGCTGAGAAACCGGCCAGGCAGAGCTGGTTGATGGTCTCAGTGGCGCTGGCGGCAGCCGGCAGGGGCATGGAGCCGAACAGGCCGGCCCCAAACACCGCCAGGGTGGTCTTCAAGGTCCAGGAAAGGGTCGGCCGTGTCATGGGGTTCACACAGGGGAACGGGTGATCTGGAGCTCCTTGTTCATCACCTTCAGGCGCTTGAGCGACTGAAACACGTCATCGGGCATGCCCGTGGGCAGGTCGATGGTGCTGTGGGTGTCGAAGATCTGAATCCGACCGATCGAGCGGCCGGCCAATCCGGCTTCGTTGGCGATGGCCCCGACGATGTTGCCGGGCTTGACCCGATCGCGCCAGCCCACCTCGATGCGGAAACGGTCCATGTTCTCCTCGCTGGGGCCGTCGCCACCCTCAGCACGCTGGGGGAAGCGACCACCCACCGAGCGGGCCGGGCGTTCGCCGCGGCGATCGAGCCCGCCGGCGGAGGGACGGTCCCGGTCCCGGGGGAGGCCATGGACTGGCGCAGCCAGTTCTCATCACCGTGAACCAGCAGGGGACCCTGGCCCACCGCCAGTTGCAGGGCCGCCAGGGCCAGTTGGTCGGGGCTGGCGTTGATCTCCTGGGCGACCCGCTGCAGGATTTCCGCCAGCAGGGCCCGCTCTTCTTCGCTGGAGCTCGGTTCCTGAACGGTGGTGGTCAACTTCTGGCGCAGGCGATCGAGCCGGCTCTGGTTGATGGTGGCGTTGCTGGGCACCTCCATGGGCTCAATCGGGCGCCCGACGGCGCGCTCGAGGCCACCGAGGAAACGGCGCTCACGGGGGTCAGAAACAGGATGGCGTTACCGCTGCGGCCCGCCCGGCCGGTGCGGCCAATGCGGTGCACATAGGCCTCGCTGTCGAAGGGGATGTCGTAGTTGATCACCAGGCTGATGCGCTCGACATCGAGCCCACGGGCGGCCACGTCGGTAGCAACCAGCACGTCGACCTTGCCGTTGCGCAGGCGATCGATCGTGCGCTCCCGCTGGGTCTGGGGCACATCGCCATTGAGCACCGCCACGTCGTAGCCGCTCTGCTCAAGGGATTCGGCCACCGTGAGGGTGATCGCCTTGGTGCGGGCAAAGATGATCACGCCTTCGCTGGTTTCGGCCTCGAGCACACGGCTGAGGGCTTCCAGCTTGTGGGGCGCATTCACCATCAGGTAACGCTGGCGGATGCGGCTGGCGTCGTCGCCCTTCTGGCGAATGGTGACTTCGGCTGGATCGTTCAGATACTTCTGGGAGATGCGCCGGATCTCCGAGGGCATCGTGGCCGAGAACAGCACCACCTGGCGCTGCTCGGGCAGCTGGGTGAGCACCCATTCGACGTCGTCGATGAAGCCCATGCGCAACATCTCATCGGCCTCATCGAGCACCAATGTCTTGAGGCCGGACAGATCGAGGGTGCCCTGGCGCATGTGGTCCATCACCCGGCCAGGGGTGCCCACCACCACCTGCACGCCCCGCTTGAGACGGGCGATCTGGTCGCGGAAATCAGCGCCGCCGTAGATCGGCAGGACGCGGATGTGGGGCAGGTTGACGGCGAAGCTGTTGAAGGCTTCGGCCACCTGCAGGGCTAGCTCGCGGGTGGGGGTCAGCACCAGCACCTGGGGGTGCGTTGGTGCAGATCCATGCGGGCCAGCATCGGCAGGGCGAAGGCCGCCGTCTTGCCGGTGCCGGTCTGGGCCTGGCCCACCAGATCACGGCCCAGCATCAGCTCGGGGATGGCGGCTTGCTGGATCGGGGTTGGCTCCTTGTAGCCAAGGCTGGCGACGGCCTGGAGCACCTCGGGCACAAAGCCGAAGGAGGCAAAGCCATTGGAGCTGTCGCTGGAGGCTTCAGGGATGGTGCTGGCTGGGGTGTTGAGGGTTGTAGTCGCCGCGGCAGCGTTGGCGCCGCCATCGCTTGGATCGAGCGGGCCGATCAAGGTGGTGTCGAGTTCGGCGGCGCTGGTGGTCGCGGGAAGTTCAGCCGCGCTGAGATCAACCGTGCAGCCGAAGCTTTCGCACGCAGGGGTGTTAGTCACGTATTCGTTAAAGGGCCTTGGCCTGGATGTCCTTCAATGCAGGCCGGCAGTCACACGCTGAATCCCAAGATGGGAATTCCAAGAAAAACGGCTTGCCCTTAATCAAAGGGTGAAATTCCACCTTAACACCCGGGCTCACCTTTGCCCAGGCGCTCCGATCGAGGCTCCCTTGGGTTCGAGGGAAAACCAACCACTCCCCAGCGCCCGTCAGCGTCCGTAGTCATCGGAGACCCGCTCGATGTCGTCTTCCCGCAGTGTTGCTCCGAGCTGCACTTCGACGATCAGCAGATCCTCATCTGCGGCGCTGGCCCGGTGCAGGCTTCCCAGCGGCACCTGGAACGTGCTGCCCACGGCGCAGGCCTGGCGGCTGCCGTCCAGCTCCAGCCAACCGCTGCCCGCCACCACCACCCAGTGCTCGTCGCGGTGGTGGTGGCGCTGCAGGCTGATGCGCTGGCCAGCGCGGATCAACAGGCGCTTGACCAGATAGCCAGGGCCTTCGCCCAGGGGCTCGAACCAACCCCAGGGGCGCTCTTCCCGCGTCATCGCCGACATCGCTCGGGCTGGGCCATGTTGGCGTGGCCCAGCGGGGTTAGGGATGAACGGATCCAACTGGGACCCTGATGCGGAAGGCTGGGATCACAATCCCACCGGCACCTCGTTCAGCTCAGCCCGCCAATCGCCCTCGGTGCTGGGTGTGGTGATTGCGGCAAGAATCGATGAACCTGACCTTGTTGCCACCCTCCAGCCCCCGTTCGTCTTCAGACCATCAAGGGGGCGAGGGTGAAATGTTTCATCAGAGACGCCTGGGGCCGGGTGTTCCAGGTGGCTGCCCTATTTCACCTTCGGGGCACCTCGCTGACATCCATCAAGATGCCGGGTCATCGATGCAGAAGGTGGTTCCGGATGGAACCCAAGGGCGCACGTCAGGGGAGACTATTGGAGCAGGGTCTCTGATGGAAACGACGCCAGCAAGGCTGGCCTCGACCGGGGTTTGGGGTGAACCTCCCTCCGGTGATTGAAGTATGGGTTGGCCGCCAGAGACACTTCCATTCCGTTCACTTTTCGTTGGCATGTTGCGCTTCATAGGCCTCTGTGTTCGCGGCTTCATCAAGCAGACCTGCCAAGCCCCAGCCAGCTGGGACTTGGCGGCGTGATCAGCAGGGCCCGCCCGCGGGCGCGGGTCAGACCGGTGTAAAGCAGCCGTGGATCCCAGCGCACCGACTCCGGCACCAGCAGCAACACCTCGCCGTACTGGCTGCCCTGGGACTTGTGGATCGTCAACGCCAGGGCCGGTTCCGCACCGGGCAGCCGATCGGGATGGATCAGCCGATGCCCCCCTGGGCCGCTGGGGCGGCGAACAGCACCTGACGCTCTCCGGCCCAGTCCACCACCACCCCCACATCGCCGTTGGCCAGCCCCTGCTCCGGCAGGTTGCGCTGGCAGAGCAGCGGCGTACCGATCGGCCAGAACCGCGGCGGCTGGCTGGCCAGCTCACCGAGCAGGGCGCGATGGATCGCTTCGACGCCCCAGGGGCCCCCGCGCACGGGGGTGAGCAGCACGCAGGCCTCCAACTCCTCAAGCAAGGGCTCCACTTGAGCCTCCTTACCCTCGAGCTGGCTCGCCAACTGGCCCAGGCGACGTAGGTGGCGCTCCAGGCGCTGGCGCAGAACCGGAGGCAGCCGCCCTGGAGCGGCGCTCTGCCATTGAAGGTTGGCCCCTTCGCCAAGCCCCTCTAGGGCTCGCCTCAGCGCCACTGGATCATGGTCACCCCGCTCCGCACCACGCAGGACGGCCGCCACCTCCGCCAGGGCCCCGTTGTTGCGGTAGATGGTGATCAGTTCGACGGCGGCGGTCCCCAGGGCCCGGAGGTTGCCCGGCCGGTGCAGTTCAAGCAGCACTGGCCCAAGGCCCACGGGCGGCAGCTGGGCCGGGTCCCCCACCAGCAGCAACCGCGCCGGGTCCGGCAGGGCCTCCAGCAGGGCCTGCATCAAGGGCAGATCCACCATCGACAGCTCATCCACCACCAACAGATCAAGGGCGAGGGGATGGCGGCGGTTCCGGCGGAATGTGTCACCGGTGCTCTCGAGCAACCGGTGCAAGGTGGTGCAGGGTGCCTCGGCCAGCCGGGCGGCGATGGGGGCCGGCACGCGCCCAAGGCCCTCGCCGATCGCCGCCTTGAGCCGGGCCGCCGCCTTGCCGGTGGGGGCCGCCAGGTGCAGACGCAGGCCAGGTAAGGGACCCTCGGCGTCCTGCTCCAGGGCCGCCGCCAGCATCTGCACCACGGTGCTGGTCTTGCCCGTGCCGGGGCCGCCCCCCAGCAGCACCAGTCCATGGCCCAGCAGGGCCGCCACCGCCTGTCGCTGGCGCGGATCGAGGGCGCCACGGCTGCCCGCCCGGTCCACGGCTGCGGCGATCAGCTCCGGCCCCGGTGCCTGCGGCCAGGGGCGGTTGGCCCGCTCGATCAAACGGCCGATCACCTGCTCCTGCAGCTCGTACCAGCGGCGCCAGGCGAGCTGGTCGCCCCGCAGCACCAGGGGAGACTCGGGGAGATCGCGCGCCAGGGGGAGGCGGCCAGGGCCCGGCGGTGGCCGTCGGGCCAGGCCTCGGCCGAGAGGCCCTCCGGGGCAGGGCCCATCAACGCGAGCGCCAACTCACCCCGCTCCATGGCGCGGGTCAGGGCCGTGATCGCCTCGGCCACCAGCGGATCGGGGGCTGCCCCAACCAGCCGCGGCAGCGCCTCGGCCAGGGCCTGGCCCAGGGCCCCAAGCCAGGGGCCTCGCCGGCGAGGCTCATGGCAGGCCCTCCCGCAGCAGCTGGTCCAGTGCCAGGGTGCGCTCCAGCGGCGGCTGATCCACCAGCATCCCCGGCACGGGATCGGCCGCGGTGGGGCCCGGCACCCCACGCAGGAACACGTAGACGTAGCCGCCCAGATCGCGTTCGGGCCGGTAGCCCGGCAGGCGCCAGCGCAGGTAGCGGTGCAGGGCCACCAGGTAAAGGTGCGCCTGCAGCGGGTAGTGGTGATGAAGCATCTGCTCCTCCATCGCCGCCACCGTGTAGTGGGCCGGCCCGCAGGCCAGCGGACGGTTCTCGCCGTCGCGCAGCCCCAGCCAGTTGCTCTTCCAATCGGCCACCCACCAACGGGGGTGGCCCTGGGGATCAGGGGCCGTGAACACCAGATCGATCGAACCGGTGAGAAAACCGCGGCTGGCCACATCCAGCTGGGCGAGCTGCCTGGCGTAGGCCGCTCCGAAGCGGCCGCCGGGGTGGTGGGCGAACACCTCGGCCAGGCCGCGGGCCCGCACCAGCCGTTGGGGCCCAGGCGGGAGCCGCTGGCCCTCGCCCAGCGGTACCGCCAGGGGCAGATCGAAGCTGAGTTCGTTGAGGCTCAGGCTCCGCGGCAGATCGGCCAGGGCAAAGCCCCCCAGGGCGCCGCCCATGGGGGTGTGCCGCAGCCAGTCGAGGCCCTCCAGCACCGCCTCCAACTGCTCGATGGGCAGGCCGGCCCGCCGCAGCTCCCGGCCCACCAGCAGGCGCTGGTCGTCACTGCCGGCGGGCTGTTGATGGTCGATCTGCTCAAGAATGCGGTGCAGACAATCGCCGGCGGCGGCGCCGCGGGGGAACGCCGCCAGGGGGCCGCGATCGGGCCAGGCCTCGGGCGCTCCGGGGGCAGCCGTGGCCTCGGAGGCAGCCAGCCCGGTCACCCCCTCTGGCGCCCCTTCTGCCGCCCCATCCGTTTCCCGCCCCTCCTCCAGGGCGATCGGCCCAAGTCCCTCGGCGGCGGCCTGGGTCCAGCTGGAGTAACTGCTGCGGCCCCAGCGACGATCGAGGGGGCGAAGGGGCACCGGGCCGCACTCCAGCACCCCCTCAGGCGCCGGAGCCTGCCAGCGATCGGCGGGTGCCCCTGGGGCCGGCAGCTCGAACGGCTCGATCAACTGGAGCGGCAGGCCCGAGGCCTCCAGCCGTTGCTCCAGCCCCTCCCGCCAGCTGGCAACAGTTGGGGCGCTGCCGAAGCGCTGCTCACCGAACAGCCAGCTGCGCAGGGGGTCGGAGTCGGGTTCCCCGGCGGCAGCCCAGACCAGCACCAACAGGTCACGGGCCCGGGTGGCGGCCACATAAGTGAGGCGTTCCAGCTCCTGGACCTCGGCGGCACGGGCCTGGGCCCTGGCGGCCAACCCCTCGGCCCACTGGTGGTTGAGGTGCAGATCCCAGCGGGGAGCGACGCTGTCCGTCGGCGTCCAGCGCCGCCCCAGACCTTGCTTCGGTCGCTTCGAAAGCCCCCGCCAGAGGCTGGGAGCGATCACCACCGGGTACTCCAGGCCCTTGCTGCTGTGAATGGTCACCACGGCCACGGCGGAGCCCAGCGCATCGCTGTAGCGCTGATGGGCTTCGGGCACGGGGCGGACCGGCTCCAGCCGCTGGCGCCGCAGCCAGTCGGCGGCGGCGGCCGCCCCCAGGCCCTCCCGGTGCATCTGTTCCTGCAGCAACCGGGCCACCTGCTGGAGATCAGCGAGCAGGCCACCGGCGAGGGACAGCCCCGCCAGCTCGGCACTGCCCAGCAGCTGGCCCAGCACCGCCAGCAGCCCGTCACGCTCCAGGGCCGCGGCCAGCTGGCCCACCCTGGCGCCGAGGCGATCAAGGGCGCGCGGATCAGGATCCGCCAGCTCCGCGGGGCTCCAACCCAGCAGCGGCGAAGCCGCCAGCAGCCGCAGGGCCGAACCCCTGCCGGGATCCGCCAGGGCCTCCAGCAACCGCTGTAGCACGGTGGCCCCGTCGCTGGCGAACACACTCCCCTGGCTGATCAGCCGACTGGCGATGCCCCGGCGCTCCAGCGCCTGGCGCAGGGCCTCCGCTTCCCGGTGCTTGTTCACCAGCAGGGCGATGTCGGCGGGAGCGAGGGGGCGGCTGGTGTCGCCTTCGCGCAGGATCAGACCGCGACGCAGCAGATCGAGCACCAGCTGGGCCACCTGGGCCGGGAGGATGGCATCGATCTCCCCCAGGGTTCCCGACTCGGCCAGGCTGCATTCCCCCGCCAGCCAGAGCAGCTGCAGAGGAGACTCCCCGGCGGCAGCTCCAGGGCATGGCTGGCGGCCTTGGCGGGGTTGGCCCGCACCTGGGGCACAGGCAACTCACTCCGGATCAGCCCTGCCGGCGGCATCAGGCCATTGAGACAGGTGATCAGGGCCTCGCTGGAGCGGAAGTTCTCGTTCAGTTCAGTGATCGAATCGACGCGTTTCCGGGCAGCGCGGTATGTGTCCAGGTCGCCGCCGCGGAAGCGGTAGATCGCCTGTTTGGGGTCGCCCACCATCAGCAGCAGGTGCTCCGGGCCGGTGAAGGCGCGCTGGAGGATGCGCCACTGGATCGGATCGGTGTCCTGGAACTCATCCACCAGGGCCACCCGGTAGCGGCGCCCCAGTGCCTCCAGCAACTCAGCGTGGTCGGTGCCCTCCGGGCCGGGGTCCAGCCCCTCCAGCAACTGGGCATATCCCAGGCGGCCACTGCTCTGGCGCCGGCGGGCCAGCTCCGAGCGGCCCCCATGGGCGGCATGGAGCAGCAGCGCTTCGGCCGGCCCCTCCACCAGATCGGCGATCGCTCGCAGCAGCGGCGCCTCCGGCAGGGAGGGATCCTCTTCACCCGCCCTGCGGGCCGCGGCGCTGAAGGGGCCGGGGTGGAAGTAGTCGCGCAGTTCTTTCTGCTCAAGCAGGGCGGCATAGGAGCCTTGCTTCGGCTGGGTCTCCAGCCAGCCCGTCATCAGGCCGATCCGATCCTTGGTGGGCTTGGGGACATAGGGCTTTGGATCAGCGCCTTCCGACCTCCATTGGGCCGCAGACGACTTGAAGGATTCTTCGAGGCCTTCAGCCCGCTCCGCCCACAGCGCCTGAAAACGATTCCAGCGCTCCTCCCAGAGGGCCACCAGCTGGGGGGCCAGGGGCTCGCTGGGATCGAGGCCCTGGGGCAGGGGATCCAGCTCCAGGGACGGATCGCTCTCCAGCTGGGCAAGCTGATCCTCCAGCGCCCCGGGCGTCACCCCGAGGGAAAGGACCCCCTTCAGCAGCTCCACGGGCAGGGCCACCACCTGGGCCTGCCAGTAGTCATGGGCCACCTGGCGCACGAGGGTGCGCGCCTCCGGATCGATCTCCAGATCGGGAGCCAGGCCGGCCTCGAGGGCCTGGCGGCGCAGGCTGCGCTGGCCGAAGCCGTGCAGGGTGGTGATGTCGGCGCGATCGAGGTCATCGAGGGCCAGCAGCAGCCGGCCCATCAGCTGGCGACGGCCGGCGCGATCGACCGGTTGACGCGCGAACCAGCGCTCCAACACTGGATCGGGAAAGGTGGGCAGCGCCTGCTGCGCCGGCTCCAGCGCCGTGAGCGCCTGCTGCAACCTCCGGCCGATGCGATCGCGCAGTTCGGCGGCGGCGGCGTTGGTGAAGGTGACCACCAGCAGCTCAGCTAGAGGCAGGCCGCGCTCCAGCACCAACCGCAGCACCAGGTGCGCCAGGGCGAAGGTCTTGCCGGTGCCGGCGCTGGCCTCCAGCAGCCGCACCCCGGGTTCAAGGCTGAAGACGTCGGCATCGAAGACACCCGCCGGAGCGCTCATCGCCCTCTCTCCTTGCCCGCTTTTCCCTTGCCCGCTTTCGCCTTGATCACATGGTCCAGCACGGGGCCGTAGAGGGCCTCCGCCGCCGCCGAGAAGGGCTCGCCGAGCAGCGCCTCGATGGGGGTGTCGGCGCCAAAACAGGCCGCCAGCTCAGGGGTCTGCCGTTCCCCTGTGGACTGTCCTCTCCCCTGCCAGGCAGCGGCCGCCTCGGCCGGGCCGCTGCCCGGCGCTTTGCGCTCGGCCTCCACGAACGCCCAGCCGGTCTTGGGGGGCACGGGCCAGCAGGCGCCCCCAGCTGCTCGCGCAGGGCGAGGAGCGCCTCCAGCTGTCGGCGGGCCTGATCGGCCTCCGGGGCCTCCAGGCGGAGGATCTCCGCGAAGGTGTCCTCGGTCTTCCCCGGGCGGGCCACCAGCACCCCAGCGGCCGGCGCCTCCCCGGCGGCGGCCGCCAGCAGCAACCTCAGCCAGAGGTCGAGGCGCTGGGCCACCCCATCCCTGGCGGTGTGGGTGAGCACCAGCCAGGAACCACGCCAATCGAGTTCCAGACTGAGACCTTGCCAGCGGCTGGTGGCGCTGTGGGGTGTCCCCAGCCCCTCCAGCACCTCAGCGAGGGTGCGCCAGCGGCCCTCCATCAAGGCCGCCTCGAGCCCCCCCGATCCGGCCGGAACCTGGCTCCGGCCCCGGTCCAAAGCGAGCCAGTCCGGTGGCTCAGCCGCGCGCCGATCAGCGAGGGCCTGATCCTGCAGTTGAGCCCGCAGCAGCGCCGAACGCTGGAGCTCATTGAGTTCCAGATCTTCCAGGTCATCCACCGGCTCATGCCACTCGCCGGGGTTGATCCCCAGCTGGCGCAACCAGTGCTTCTGGGGAGCCATCAACCAATCGCGCAGGTCACCGGCGGGATCGCCTGAGCTGCGGGGGAGGTTCCCGCAGGGCCAGGGGCAGGGTCATCTGAGCGTCTCCCTGCTCCAGCAAGCGCAGGGCGTCCAGCAGGCGGCGGTCGCAGCTGGGGGAGGGCCGGGGCGGCTGGGCCAGGAAGTTGGCGCGATCGAGCGGGTTGGCCGGGTGCGTGATCGTGAGAGCGGAGGCCCCGCCCGCCAGGCGCTGGCCCAGCGTCTCCAGCAGCTGACGCACCGGCGTCGCCGGCATCAGCTCCTCGCCGCTGCGCTCGTCGCGGTTGCTCCAGCTGATCAGCAGGTGGCGGCGCGCCGAGAGCAGGGCCTCGATCAGCACGTAGCGGTCCTGGTCCGCCGGGCTGGGGTCACCCAGGCGCCGCTGGCGCTCCAGCAGGTCAAACCCCGGGCGCTCCTTCTGGCGGGGAAAGACGCCGGCGTCGAGGCCCATCAGCACGATCACCTTGTGGGGGATGGCCCGCATCGGCTCGAGGGCGCTGATGGTCAGCGCTCCGCTGCGATGGCCGAAGCGGCCGCTGTCGACCGAGAGACGTTCCTCCAGCACCGCCGCCACCACCGGCGCCCCCAGCTCCAGGCTGGTCTCTCCGGCGCTGCGCACCCAGTCGTCGTTGGCGGCCAGGATCGCCTGGCGCTCCCAGCCCCGCTCGCCGCCCTCACCGAACAGATCGTCGAGCAATTCCACCAGCAGGGTGCCCCAGCTCCCTGAGGTGCGAGGTTGGCGCAGTCGCAGAAGCCAGCGGCGCAGGCTGAGCAACAGCTGCAGGCCACTGCCCTGGGACTCCAGGCTGCCGGCCACCGCCAGGGGAGCCGCATCCCCCAGGGCCAGGCCCGGCTGATCCGGCAGCACCAGGCCCAGCAAAATTCGATCGATCGCCCAGCTGAGGCTGTGCTGACGCCCACCGCCGCGCTCCTGGCCATCGAGCCCCCAGCGGAAGCCCGCCGTCTGGAGCAGGGTCGTGAGCCGCGGGCCGTCTACGGCGGCGAGCCCGAAACGCTCCAGCAGCGCCCCGTTGCCGAGCAGCACCTCCAGGGCCGTGGCCGTGAGTCGCTCCCCACCCAGCCGCAGCAGGCCCAGCAGGGCCGTGGCCAGACCGGCCTGGCTTTGCTGGCTGCGGTCGGTGAGGCGCCAGGGCAACGCCACACCCGTGGCGGCGCTGTCGCCCAACACCGAGGCCACCAGGGGGCGAAGGTCTCCACCTGGGGGGTCATCACCAGGATGTCCCGCGGTTCGAGCGTGGGATCGGCCGCCATCAGCTGCAGCAGCCGGTCGCGCAGGATCTGCACCTGGCGCAGATGGCCCGGGCAGGGGTGGAACTCCAGGGAGCTGTCGCCCGCCGCCAGCACCCAGGGGGTTGAGCCCTATCGGACTGCCGCTCCGGCTCAGGGGACCCAGGGCCCTCGGCCGGCCCCACCAGATCCTGCTGGATCTGCTCCAGCAGGCTGGGCTCCCGCCCCTGCTGGGCGCTGACGGCGGCGGGCAGGAAGAACAGATCCCGGCCTTCCCACTGCCCCAGCTGGGCTTCACCGGTGCCCTCCAGTAACTGCTGGAACTCGGCCCCCAGGCGGCCGAACAGCCCCTCCAGCCGTGGTGCCTCCAGCACCCATTCGCCCGTGAACGGCGTGCGCCAAGCCTCCGCCTCCTGGAGCTGCTGGCGGCGCGTGCGGCAGCGGCGCCAGAGGTCGCCGCAGGGGGTGAGCAGGTACAGCTCCACATCGACCGTGCCCGAGAGGGCCTGCAGCAGCTCCACCTGCAGCGGCGCCAGGCTGCTGAGGCCGAACAGCCGCAACGGTTGGTCACTGGCCAGGGGCGCGTGGGTGCCCCGGCGCAGCTGCTCAATCGCCCGCTTCCACCCGCAGGCCGAAGGGCTCGACGCCAAGGCGGTCCCGCAGGCGCCTTAGCAGCAACGGCTGCCAGCGCTGCTGGGCCGGCAGTTCCCCGCCCAGACCGTCGCCATCCCCGCCCCGCCACCAGTGCTCCAGCAACTCCGGGCGGTAGAGGGCGTAGTCATCGAAGGCATCGGCGATGGCCCGGCCCAGCTGCCACAGGGGCAACCCGAGGCTCTCCCCTCGCCGCCGTTCCAGCCAGCGGCGCAGCAGGGCGGCCTCTGGCTCCTGCACAAGCTCACCGAGCAGCTCCAGCACGGGCCAGACCAGCTCCGTGGCCCGCCAGGGGTCCACCGCCGGCGGGCTGGTGGTGGAGCAGGCACCCTCCCCCAGCAGCTCCTCCACCAGCTGGCGCAGGCGGCTGCTGGGAAAGGGAAAGCGCAGATGGGCGGCGATGCCATCGGCGTAGGCCGCCTCAGCGCCGGAGACGCTCTGGTCCGTGCTGCCCAGGTGCAGGGCCAGTTGCTCCCCGAGCCAGCGGCTGGTGGGCCAGGTGTTCACCACCACCTGGGCCTGCTCAAACGGGCCGGCGGGACTGAGTTGCAGGCGGGCGGCCAGCAGCCGGGCGAGGAACTCCACCCGGTTGCTGCGATAGACGATCAGCAAGGGCTGCCGAGCAGGGCCTCGCGGGGCTCCAGCCAGCGGGAGCCGGGTCCGCGTCGGCCGTGAACCTGGCGCTGGGCGCCGGTTTCCGGGCAGTAGGCGGTGAGCGTGCCGCCGTAGCAGGCACCGGTGTCGATGGTGATGATGTTGTTGGGGCGGCGGTGCACCCGGGTGCTGGGGGTGTGGCCCACGATCACCTCGCCGAAACGCCCGTCGTAGTGGTCCCAGAAGGGCTCGCGCACGGACAGATCCGGCTCCCAGGTGTGGGGATCGAAGCCCGCGTGGGTGGCGACCCAGCCGCGGCCCCAGTAGGCCAGGGGCAACTGCTCGAGCCGCTCCAGCCACTGGCGGCAGAGGCCCTCGCCCAGGTGGCGATAGGTGTCGCAGCCGGCCAGATCCCGCTGGGCTTTCCAGGTGCCCAGGCGCAGGGCCCGAACCAGCTTGAACTCATGGTTTCCCATCAGCCACACCCCCGGCCGGAGGTCACCAGCGACCAGGCCAGTTCCATCGACCGCTCGATCTCGGGGCCGCGGTTGATCACATCACCACAGAGGATCAGCCGGTCGGTGGCGGGCAGAAGCCCCAGCAGATCGCAGAGCGAATCAGCGCATCCGTGGACGTCGCCGATCACCCAATGGCGAAGCGGATGGGGCCGGAGCGTCATGCAGAGCACATGCTGGTTTGAGTCTGACCTGAAGGGGGTGAATCTGTCAGCCCCCCATCGATGAACGTCAACACCAGTTGATGGTGTCCCCGGTTACCTTGCGGACTGCTGATGCCGTCCGGCCCATGGACCCTCGGTCGCTGCCGGTTGCCCGCCGGGTGCAACTTCTGGTCAAGGCGCTGAACGGCGCCGAGCGCACCAACGAGGCCCTGGCCCGCTGCAGCGATGGCGACGGCATGGTCGCTGTGCTGGTGGATGCCTCCAACAAGCTGGGGCTGGGACTCAGCCGCGAGGACCTCCTGGCGACGCCGCCGATCCGCGACTGGATCTGGTGGAAGAACAAAGAGGCCCTGCTGACCCTCGGCGACAACGTGCCGCGCTATCAGCAGGATGGCCGCCAGCAGCGGGAACGGCAGCGCCAGCAGGAGCTCCAGCCGCCCGACTCCAGCGATCCCGCCAGCACCGATGGGCCCCGCAAACGCTTCTTCGGGCTGTTCTGAGGCCTGAACCAGATCCGGGGGCGCGGGTCCCCGAGCGCCCTCAGCCCAGGCTGGCCAGAGCCTCGGTCAGGGAGGCGGCGGTGAAACGTCCCTTGAGCACGAATTCCAGGCGCAGCTTCAGAAATTCAATGAACTTGGCATCGGTGGAGACCACGGCAGCGGCCGGACGGGGCACGGCAGCGGCACTCGCCGCCAGGGCCGGGCTCTCCAGAAAGGCCGGCCGCTTCACCAGCCAGAAGTCAATCGCCTTGTCCTGCTCGCCGTAGTGGCGCTGCCGCTCCCGGAGCACCTCCTCCAGCGGTTCCTCCACCGTCAGGAAGGCTTCGCTGGCCGCCACGAAGTGAAAGACGGGGGCGGAGGACTCGCTCATGGAAAGGGGGCGTTGAACAATGGTTCCCGGCGGGGATTCTGAACCAGAGCCCGCATCTGCCGCACCGCCGCCTCCAGACCCACCGCCAGGGCCCGGGCCACGATCGTGTGACCGATGTTGAGCTCCTCGATCCCCTCGATCGCCGCCACCGGCTCCACGTTCTGATAGGTGAGCCCATGGCCGGCGTTGACCCGCAGCCCGAGTTCTCGGGCGCGGACCGTGGCCTCGATCAGTCGTGCCAGTTCCCTGGGCTGCTCCGCCCAGGCGGCCTCGGCGTAGGTGCCGGTGTGCAGCTCCACCCAGCGGGCACCGCTGCGCTGGCTCGCCCGCAGCTGATCGGCCTCGGGGTCGATGAACAGGCTCACGGGGATGCCGGCCGCCTGCAGGCGCTCCACCAGGGCACAGAGCGTCGCCTCCTGGCCGGCGACGTCCAGACCGCCTTCGGTGGTGATCTCCTGGCGCTTCTCCGGCACCAGGGTGACCATGTCGGGGCGCACCCGCAGGGCGATCGCCTCCATCTCGGCGGTGGCGGCCATCTCCAGGTTGAGGCGGCTGCCCACGGTGGCGCGCAACAACTCCAGATCGCGCAGCTGAATGTGTCGACGGTCTTCGCGCAGGTGCACGGTGATGCCATCGGCGCCGCCGAGCTCGGCCAGCAGCGCCAGGGTGACCGGATCGGGCTCGGCGGCGCGGCGGGCCTGGCGCACGCCGGCGATGTGATCGATGTTGACGCCCAGGCTGGCCACGGTCGCTGCGCCGCAAGGCCACCGATCCTATGGAGCGCCCAGCCGCGGCCGCTGGCACCCCTCGGGCGACGCGGACGCCGCCGCAACTGCCCGCCCACGGCCCAGGGCGACCGGGCACGGCCCCTAGCTTGAGGTTTGATCGAGTCCCTTCGGTGACGGCGCAGACGGCACTGATCCAGCGGGAACGCCGGCTCTGCAACGGGGTCAACCCTGTGCTGGCGCCCATCGCCGTGCTGCTCGCCCAGGACGGCCCGCTGTCGTTCTTCTTCAGCTCCCTGACCGTGCTCGGCCAGGAGCATTTGCCCCAGGGCGGACCGGTGCTGCTGGCCCCCACCCACCGGGCCCGCTGGGATGCCCTGCTGCTGAGCAGCTTCGCCGGCCGCCGGGCCTGCGGCCGGGACTGCCGCTTCATGGTCACCCTCACCGAGATGCAGGGGATCCAGGGCTGGTTCCTGGCCCGGCTGGGTTGCTTCCCCGTCGACCAGAGCCGCCCCGGCACCGCCCCCTGCGCTACGCCGTGGATCTGCTGGCCCAGGGCCAACAGGTGGTGATGTTTCCTGAGGGGCACATCCGCCGCAGCGACGAACCGATCCGGCTGCACCAGGGCCTGGCACGGGTGGCGGTGCTGGCACAAAGCCAGGGAATCGACGTGCCGGTGGTGCCGGTGGGCCTCGGCTACAGCTCCAGCCCACCCCGCTGGCGCGGTCAGGGGGCCCTCTGCTTCGGGCCGGCGCTGCGGGTGCAGGGAGAGGGTCGTTCGGCGGTGCGGAACCTGAACGAACGGCTGGCTCTGGGGATGCAATCAGCTGAAGAAGCGGCCCGGACCGCGGTGGGGCGTCCCTTCGGCAACCCCTAAAGTTCGGCCACCTTGGATGATCTGCCGTGCGCAGGCCTGTTGTGGCCCTCAGCCTTGTTCTGATGGCGGCCTTGGTGCCACTGGCCCCATCCCTTGCGGTGCGTGCCCAGGGTGAAGCGCCGAAAGCGCTGGAGGGTTCCGGCGGCGGTTTGAACCTCACGGCTGTCCGCGCCATTCTGGCCAAGGGCGACGCGGCCGCCGCCAGCGGCAACCTCGCCGAGGCCCGCAAGCAGTACGACCTCGCCCGGGACATCTCCCGCCGCCTGCTCACCTCCTACCGCGACATCAGCGGTGCGTTCCGCGGTCTCGATGCCCGTATCCCCCGGGAAATGGACCAGAACGCCCTCGAGTCGCTCGAAACCCTGGCCCAGGCCAACCTGCGGCTGGCGGCGGTGTTCCGTCGCCAGAACCAGCCCGAGGTGGCCGTTCCCCTGCTGGTGGAGGTGGTCAAGATCATGACCCCCTCCCGTGAGGAAGGCCGCAAGGCCTACCAGAGCCTGATCGAGATCGGTTTCGCCACCATCCCCTACAACGGCGGCGTGGCGGTTCCCGGCAGCTGAGCCGAGCCGCCTCTAGATTCCCCCCGACGTGAGCGGACCAGCGCCCGATGGTTCAACCGGAACAGGTGAAGGCGGCGATCATCGAATCCCTGCCCGATGCCCAGGTGGAGGTGGAAGACCTCACCGGTGGCGGTGATCACCTGCAGGTGAAGGTGGTCTCCAGCGCCTTCGATGGACTGTCCAGGGTGCGCCAACACCAGCTCGTCTACGGCGCCCTGCGCCGGGAACTGGCCAGTGAAGCCATCCACGCCCTTGCCCTGCAAACCTCCCTTCCCACCTGAACTCGAACCATGGATCCCGCCGTTCAGCAACGCATCGACGCGCTCATTGCCAGCAGCCCCGTGGTGGTGTTCATCAAGGGCACCAAGCTGATGCCCCAGTGCGGTTTCTCCAACAACGTGGTGCAGATCCTCAATTCCCTGGCGGTGCCGTTCGAAAGCTTCGACGTGCTCTCCGACGGGGAGATCCGCCAGGGGATCAAGGAGTTCTCCGAGTGGCCCACGATTCCGCAGGTCTACGTGAACGGAGAGTTCCTCGGCGGCTCGGACATCCTGATCGAGCTGTACAACTCGGGCGAACTGCGCGAAACGCTCGCGGTGGCCCTGGCCTCCTGAACGGCTCGGCCCCACTCAGCGCCTGCTGCCACTCCGAGCTCGCCACTGGTCAGTTGCGGCCGCTCTCGTAGAGGCTGCTGAGGCTGCCGTCGGGGCCGATGAAACTGGAGGGATCGAGGATCCAGCGATCAATCAGCTCCTCGAGCCGCCGCTGGGAAATCGGGTCGAGGATGGCGGTGCGCCGCAGGGCGTGGAGGTAACCATCGGCGTAGAGCCTCAGTTCCGAGGGGCCGTGGTAGCGACTGGCCAGGTCCTGGCAGGCATCACAGAGGGACTGAAAGTGGCGGATGGCGTCGGTGTTCTGCAGGGCTGTCATGAACGGGCCAGGGAGCCTCTGAAACCATGGTGGAAGCAGTTGGCGCGCAAGGGGAAGGGGGACAGCTCGAAAGGCATCGCCTGGGACCGGAGAACGCACCGACTGTTCTATAGCGTAGGTAAAAGGCCGGCTTGAGCGTGTGGAACTGCCACCGAAACCCATCCCGATCCAATCGGCCCCTGCCGATGGCACGGCCCTGACCGCCGCCGCCGTGGACGACCCCACCCTCAAGCGGGTGCTGGTGGTGGATCCCCACCCCACCCTGCGCACGGTGCTGGCCCAGCGGCTGCGCCAGGACGGCCACCTCACCGCCGCCGTGGCCAGCTCCATTGAGGCGCTGCAACTCTGTGAAGAGCTCACCCCCGACCTGCTGGTGAGTGCCGAGTTGCTGGAGGAAAGCTCCGCCCTGCGCCTGGCGGGCCAGTTGCGTTGCCCGGTGATGGTGCTCACGGCCCGCTCCGGGGCCGAGCCGATCGTCGCCCTGCTCGATGCCGGCGCCGACGACGTGCTGCGCAAGCCCTTCGGCCTCGAGGAACTGGCGGCCCGTTGCCGCAACCTGTTGCGCCGCAATGGCAGCGGCCTGCAGGAGCGGGTCTGCGTGGGCCCCCTGGATGTGCATGTGCTGCTGCGCCAGGTGACCCTGCGGGAGGAACCGGTGGAACTCAGCCCGCGGGAATTCGCCCTGCTCTGCGCCCTGCTGATGCCCCCTGGGGTGGTGCGCAGCCGTCAAGAGTTGTTGCGCATGGCCTGGCCCCCGTTCAGCGGCGGCCCCCGCTCGGTGGACACCCAGGTGCTCACCCTGCGGCGCAAGCTGGAGCAGGCGGGTCTGGGGGAAGGTGGCGGCATCGAAACGGTGCGCCAGCAGGGCTACCGCTTCAGCCTCGAAACCCTGCCGGAGGCCAGCAGCAGCCCAGCCGTCTCAGCAACCCTGGGTCAACCCGCCGGCGCCAGCTGAGCCGGCCAGCCGCCCTTGGCCAGGGCGGCCCCGACCGCCAGCTCCCCCACCAGCAACAAACCACTGAGGATCGCCAGGAGCTGGTAGGTCCATGGGGGCGTCAGCCGGCCCACAGCAGAGAGATCGAGACCGGTCTGCACCTGAAATCCCGCCAGGAAAACCTCGAAGCGTGCGATGCGCTGGGGCAACAGGCGCAGGCTGCGATCGTGGCTGCGCAGGTAGAACACGCGGCCACCCTGGCTGGTGGCAACCGGCAGCAGCGCGTCGATCTGGTCCCACTCCAGCCGCCAGCCCCGACGCAACAGCCAGGCGCACCAGGGGGTGACCCACCGACAGGCCCCTGGGATCGGTGATCACCCGTTCACTGGTGATCGCCAGCACCAGCAGAAAACCCAGGGGCAGCGCCGCCAGCATCCAGGGTCTCAGGTCCACCGGGGCCAACAGGGGCAGGGGCAGCACCAGGGCCAGGTAGAGGCTGAGCAGGGTGAGGCGGATCAGGGGCGCCATCGGGTAGCTGGAGAAGCCGGTCTCAGGCACCTCCGGGCGGCCCTCAACGGCTGTGGCCTCAGAGCTCATCGGTCGTCGGGGGAGCCGGGCAGGGGTTCGATCACGGTGCTCGGGGCGTAGCGCCCGCCGAACACCTCCGCCTCGCGCCCCTTCCAGAACTCCCCCAGGCGCATCAGGTCGGCGTGGGCGTCCTGGATCGACTCCATCATCTGCTCCGGATCCATCGTGGCTCTGGCTTCCCGCAACTTGGCCTGGCGCAGCAGGTGCCACATCCAGGGCTTACCCAGCTCGCCCCGCTGCTCCAGGTAGAGAGCCAGATCTGCGGAACTCGGAAGCGGGGAAGCGCCCATCACCTGAACCGTGAATGTTCAAGGAACAGCCTATGGAGCACGCAGGCAGCGCGTGGCAGGCCCGGGCCCGGAAACCCGAACCAGCCACTGCCCGTCTCGTCGGGGTCAATGAAGCTCAGGGCGCCTCTCGGCCAGGTTGAGTGGTTCCACCACTGACTTCCCTCAACCAGCCGCCATTTCAGTCAGGGAGGGCCCAGGGGTTGAGGCCCAGGTCGGCGCCGAGGCGATGGGCGCAGGCGAAGCCACTGAAGGCGACGGCATTGAGGCCCTGGCCGGGAAAGCAGGAATCGCCCACGCAATAGAGGCCGGGGATGGCGGTGCGGTTGAAGGGCATCGGCAGCAGGCCCGGCAGCTGACCGCGGGGGACGGGGCCATAGCTGCCCCGGTGGCGGCCGAGGAAGCGGCGGTGGCTGCGCGGGGTGCCGATCTCCTGGAGGGTGATGGCGGCCCCCAGGCCAGGGAACACAGCCTCCAGGCGCGCGATCAGTCGCTGGGCGGCCGCCTCCTTGGCCCGGCGGTAATCGGAAGGGGACAGTCCCTCCCAGGTGGCCATCGAACTGGGGGTGAAGGTGTGCACGATGTGGTGGCCGGCGGGGGCCAGCTCCGGATCCAGCAAGGTGGGGATGGAGACGAAGGCCGTGCCCTGCTCCGCCTCCATGTCCTCCCAGCGCTCCAGCAGCAGGTGGTGGCAGTGGCTGCCGGCGGGGATCACCCCTGCGTTCACCCCCAGGTGCAGGCTCAGGAACGACGGCGATTCCTCGTAGCGCTGGCGCCAGGTGCGTTCGGCGCGCGGGGTGTGGGCCTCATCCACCAGCGATCCGAAGGTGTCCCAGCGGGTGGCATTGGAGACCACCCGCCGGGCGCGGAGACACTCTCCGCCCGCCAGCTCGACGCCTACGGCGCGGCCCCCTCCAGCAGCACCCGCGTCACCCGGGCCTTGTAGCGAATCGCGCCACCATGGCGCTCGAGGCCGTGCACCAGCCGCCGGGCGATCGAACCAACGCCTCCCTTGGGGTAGTTGATGCCGCCGGCATGGCGATCGCTGAACACCATGCCGGCATTGATCATCGGCGTGCGATCGGCAGGCACCACCGACCAGCAGTAGCACTCGATGTCGATGAAGCGCAGCAGTTCGGGGTCGCGGATGTGGCGCCGGGCCACGGCGCCCACGTTCACCGGCAGCCAGCGGGCCAGCCCCAGGCAGGCCAACGGTGCTTTGAAAAAACCTTGGCCAGGTAGGCCGGATCCTCCAGCGACAGCAGCGGCATCGCATCGAGGCAGCGGAACACCCCCAGCAGGTGTCGTAGAAGGCGCGGATGCCCCGGGCCTCATGGGGAAAGCGGGCCGTGAGCGTTTCGATGAAGGTCCCGTAGTCGCGATCGACGGCAACGGTGAGCCCACCGGGCAGGTGGTATTCGAGCTGGCTGGGGTCGGGGATGGTGGGCTGGTGTTCGCCCACGGCGGCCATGGCCCGGGTGAGCAGGTTGGTGTGACCCGTTTCGCCGAAGCCGAAGATCATCGAGGCGCCCACATCGAAGGTGTAGCCCTCGCGCTCGAAACTGCCGCCGCTGCCACCGGGGATCAGGTAGCGCTCCAGCACCAGCACCTTCGCCCCTTGGCCGCCAGCTGGGTGGCGGTCACCAGGCCGCCGAAGCCCGAGCCGATCACGACCACATCCCAGGGATCCGTGGCGTCACCGCTGGGGAGGCCGGCGGCGATTGAGCTGGGGGCGAGGGTCACCGGAGAGGGCGCGGCAAGCGATCGGCCGACGCTAGGCAACCAGCAGCCAGGGTTCGGCCACCGGCGCGCTGAACGGCGCCAGATCCGCCAGGGAGCGGTCGCGGTAGGCGCCATAGCGGGCGCGCTTCTCGCGGACGCGCTCGGGCAGCTCGGGCATCAGGCCGAAGTTGGGGGGCATGGGCTGGAAGCGATCGGAGGGGGCCGAGCTGATGAAGCCGAACAGGGCGCCGGCCATGGTGGTGGGCGGCAGCACCAGGGGCTCCAGCCCCCGCACCAACCGGGCGGCATTGGTGCCCGCCAGCCAGCCCCCGGCCACGGCGGCGGCATAGCCCTCAGTGCCCGTGAGCTGCCCGGCCGCCAGCAGGCTGGGGCGGCGGCGGAACTGCAGGCTGGGCTCCAGCAGCTGGGGGATTCCAGGAAGGTGTTGCGGTGCATCACCCCGAAGCGCACGAATTCGGCGTGCTCCAGGCCAGGGATCAGGCGCAGCACCCGCTTCTGCTCGCCCCACTTGAGATTGGTCTGAAAGCCCACCAGGTTCCAGAGCTGGCCGGCCTTGTCCTCCTGACGCAGCTGCACCACGGCATAGGCGCGCTTGGCGCGGCGCAGCTCGCGGTCGTGCAGATCACCCCAGCGGGGATCCCAGAGGCCGATCGGCTTGAGCGGGCCGTAGCGCATGGTGTCCTCGCCGCGGCGGGCCAGCTCCTCGATCGGCAGGCAGCCCTCGAAGAACGTGGCGCTGTCGCGCTCGAAGTCCTTGAGTTCCGCCTGCTCGGCCTCCAGCAGCGCCTCGCGAAAGGCCGCGTACTGCTCGCGGTCCATCGGGCAGTTGATGTAATCGGCGTCGCCCTTGTCGTAGCGGCTGGCGCGGAAGGCCTTCTCCAGATCGATGCTCTCGCCTTCGATGATCGGGCTGGCGGCGTCAAAAAATGGCAGTCGGCGCGCCCGGTGAAGGCCCGCAGCTGCTCGGCCAGGGGGGCACTGGTGAGCGGTCCGGTGGCCAGCACCGCCAGATCTTCGGGCGGAGGCAGCTCGGTGAGCTCGCGCCGCTCCACGCTGATCAAGGGATGGCGCTCACAGGCCTGCGTGAGCGCCTCGCTGAAACGACCCCGGTCCACCGCCAGGGCCCCGCCGGCGGGCACCGCATGGCGGTCGGCCGTGGCGATCACCAGCGATCCCAGGCGACGCAGTTCCTCCTGCAGCAAGCCCGCGGCCCGATCACTGGAGAGCGCCCCGAAGCTGTTGCTGCAGACCAGCTCAGCGAAATGGGGGCTGTGGTGGGCCGGGGAGCGGCGCACGGGCCGCATCTCGATCAAGCGAACGGAAATCCCCGCCTCGGCGATCTGCCAGGCGGCCTCCGTGCCGGCCAAGCCGGCTCCCACCACCCAGACCGATCGGCTCAAATCAGCCCTCAGGCGCGGGACCGCTTGAGCAGCAGTTGCACCTGACCGATGGCGGCACGGCCGATGTTGAACCCAGCCCAGCCCACGGCGAGCAGGATCGGGGCAGCAACCAGCAGCAGCCGAGCATCCATGGTTTTCAGGTTAAGCGTGATCTGATCCTACGAAACTCCAGGGCCGGGCCAGGGTCAGGGGGCCGCGTTGATCGAAAACGCATCAATCGGCAGCTGAGCGAAAGGATCCTTCAGCCGCTCTCGAAGCCCGTGACGGCGCTGCGGCCGGCATGGGCCTGGGCGAGCAGGGCATAGCGGCGGGCATGGGCCCGTTGCTCGGCGGCGTCAGCGGGGCTGATCTCCCGGCGGTGCAGGGCCGGCACTCCCGCCACCAGGGTGCGGGGCGGCACATCGCGGGTGACCACGGCACCGGCCGCCACCAGGGCCCCCTCGCCCACGGTCACCCCGTTGAGAACCACGGCGCCGATGCCCACCAGGCAGCCGTCCAACAGGGTGGCCCCATGGACCACGGCCCGGTGCCCCACGGTGACCTCGGCACCGATGCGCACCGGTTGGCCGGGATCGCCATGGAGCACGGCCCCGTCCTGGATGTTGCTGAAAGCGCCCACATGGATGGCGCAGAGATCGCCGCGGGCCACCGCCAGAGGCCAGAGGCTCGCCCCCGCCTCAAGGGTCACATCGCCCAGCACGACAGCGCTGGGGGCCACCCAGGCCTCGGGGTGAATGCTGGGCTGAGGCCAGGGCGGCGTGAGCATGGAGAGGAGCTCGAATCGCCCCATTCTCCGTGTGATACGTTGCCTCTTGCCCATCCGGGCGGGTCGCTAGCTCAGCGGTAGAGCACTCGGCTTTTAACCGATTGGTCCTGAGTTCGAATCTCAGGCGACCCATCTCAAGCAGGGCAGGAGATCTGGGGCAAACCCCAGTCTCCAACAGCCTTTCTCAGTCATCCACCAGCCGGCTCAACTTGTGCGAGTTGGTGCAGGTTGTGACCAGTTGACGCACTTTTCTGTCACTGAGTGACAAACATTCCTGGCAGACTGGGGCAGCTGCGACGGACGGTCGGTGTACGGGCGGAGGGCTGTTGAACAGGCGATTCAGCGCTTGCGATTGGCGGGCTGCCGCTACCGGCTGCGTGAACGCCAGGGAAGCCCGTACCTGACCGTCTACGAGACGAAGAGAGACGGACGGGCGCTCACTGCCAAGGCCTACCTGGCAGATGACGATGAAGCCGTGGAGGCTCTGGCAGGGGTCCTTCTCGCTGCCAGCAAGGACCTCAAACGAGGTGGCCCAGGTCTCGACTGGAGTCAACTCGATGGCTCAACCAAGGGCGGCCTCTCCAGCCGTGGCCTGAGCTGGGGGAGATCCGCCGTGTGATCAAGGACGACATCGCACCTGGGGGACCGAAAGCCCGAGACCGGAACCCCTTCAGTTGCTTCTGTGACAAGGGCTACTTCGGTGTTGCCTTCAGTGACGACCAAGAAGCAAGGGCTGAGCAGCTGGAGCAGTTCTGCCTCTACACCCCCGCGTCGCTGCTGGCGCACCGCACCGATTCCAGCCAGCCCCTGGTCTCGCGAACGTTCAACACCAGCGTCTTCTACGGCACGATCCAGATGGCCAACTACCTGGCCAAGAAGGGGATCTCGATCGCCACCCCCGAGCTTCGCGAGAAGCTGGAGGGCCTCAAGGCTTCTGCCGGCCGTCCGAAGACACCCGCTCCTCGATACATCCCCCGGAGCGAGGAACTCCAGGCCTGGCTGGACCAGTTGCAACAGATCGATCCCCTGCGGGGGTGGGTGATGGCGATGATCGCCACCTTCGGTCTGCGGCCCCACGAGATCTGGCACATCGAGCAGCTTCCTGGCCAGTGCTCCGATCCGACCTTCCTGCAGATCAGCGCCTTTGAAGCCGGCGGCGATTCAGCCACCAAGACGGGGCACCGATTCGCCATCGCCCTGCCCGAGGCTTGGCTGAAGCGCTTCCGCTTGGATGACCTTCAGCACGGCCAGAAGATGCTCAAGGAACTGCGCAAGCGCTACCCCGTCAAGGCAGCCGAAGCTGCCGATGGGACCCTGCAGTTCTGGAACAACAGCGACCTGGGGCGCATCGTCGCCCACTGGCTCAAGAACAGCGGTCGGGAGGACAGGGAGATCCCTGTGAAGCTGTACGGCAGCCACCAACCAAGATCTGTTCCGGGCAAGACCAAGCCCAAGGCCAGGCGGGGACGCTGCAAGGCCTACGACCTCCGGCATGCCTGGGCGATCCGTGCGAGAGAGATGACCACCTGGTCCACCTCTCTCAAGGCCTCCTCCATGGGGCATAGCGAGGCCATCCACGCCAAGCGTTACCTCGCCGAACTGACCGCCGAGCAGATGGAGCAGGGCATGGTGCGCCAGAAGGCACTCGACGAAGGAGCCCAGCGCCCAAGCCGTGAAAGCCTGAACCTGGAGGGGATCACGCCCGAGATCCTGGCCAGAGCCAGGGCGATGGCTGCCCTGAAGAACGTGAACTGATCAGGACGCGGTCAGGCCCAAGCGCTCCAGATGCACCTTCACCGTCGAGGCTGTAGGAGCCCACGGGCTTGCCTGAGCCTGCAATGTGCAAAAAATGCACATTGCTTTCTTCGGGCAGTTCCCTCTCCTTGAAGACGTTGCCCACGTGGCGAGTGATCACCGAGCGCTCCCAGCCGAACAGCGCCGCCATCTGCGCCTGGCTCAGCCAGACGATGTCCTGCTCCAGGCGCACCTCCACGGCCATCTGGCCATCGGAGGCCTCATAGACGAGCACGTCTTCACCGGGGGCCTGCGTCTGTGCAGTGCTACGGCCCGACTCCGTCGTCACGGTTGGTCCACCACCGCCGCCGATCCGTTGGCAGAGCGGGCGAGCAGCAGGGCTGCAGCCATGGAAGGGGAATTGAACGAAGCCGCCTGGAGACTCGAAACCCTGCCCGCTGGCTTGGGGATCCTTGAGCAGGAGCAGATCGCTGCGCTTCTGGTTGATCGGGCGCAAGGGCTGCTCGAAGATCCGCAGCCCCAGCACCGGGCCGCAAAGCAGCAGCTCTTCGAGAAAGCCATCGGCCTCGGCTCGGTCCATCTCGGCCAGGGAGATGCTGCGGCCACCCACGGCGTTCTCCAGGCGGCAACGCTTGGCCTCTTGGACGAGGCGCAACAGCTGGCCCTCCAGGTGCTGGGCGTGGGCCTTGTTGAGGTAGCCGCTTCTGGAGGTGAAGGCATAGGCCGTGGTCCAGAACTCCTTGGCCTGGTACTGCTTCGGCGGCGGCCGAGTGGATCGGCTGGAAGGTTCTTGCCATGGACTTAGAACCTGAGAACCCAGCTGCGTCGGCGATCTGACATGGCTCTCTAATGACCTCCATGACAGATCGAGGACGGACTGGGGAAAGGATCAACCTGTCTTGGCAGCACTTGGACCATCGTGGTCTGGTTTTGTATCGGTTCAGTCGCCGATCGAGACGGGCAACAGGAGGCCCAGCGGGATCCGGATCTCAGGCCTGCTGCCTGCTGCGGACGGGTAATCAGGATGAAACCCTCGGCAAGAACCTCTGCCGAAGCGTGATCCTGATCTCAGTGATCAGATGCCCTTGACCGCCGCCCTCCCCGACTGGTCGCGACCATCAGCGACGTGCTGGGCAAGGGGGATACCTGATCAAATCATCACTGGTAGTGGGAGTAAGGGGCTCAAGCCATGGGTCGCCCTCTTGAGCTCACTCCAACTCGCCGGCCTTGACCTTCTCCTGGATTCTCCGCAGCAGCTCACGCGCCTGGGGCATGCAGTCGAAATATCCCCCATGGCGATCCTGCCGCGATAAGAAGAACAAGGCGCAGCGCAATTCCGTCAAGTTTGTGGCGGTGTTGTCGTTGAGGAGAGCAGCACACGCCTCGAAAGACCCAGCAACCTCGTAGCCGTCGATCGTGTGGGCGAACTCCGACCAGTCATGCAGATCTCCATCGGGGTCCGGAATTCGGTCAAGCAAGAGCTGAACGTTGTTCAGCCGCATGTCCTCAAGCGAATTACTCCGAGCACGAGCGGCTCGCTTTGCGCGGGCTTCAGCCTTCTTCCTCAACCCCTCCCACAGCTCTTCAATGTTCAGCAGGATGACCTTGAGTTCCGAACAAAAGTCCGGTTCATTCAGCGCCTCGGTGCTCATGGCGCTGTGGGTGTCGAGGGCGCCCGTGATCGCGATGCTCAACTCCCTCTGAAGATCGGGAGACTCACTGAACTCCTCTTTCCTCTGGCTGGCGGCTTGCTGCTGGAGGAGCCTGGATTTGAGCAGCTTGTTCTTGAGCAAGTTGACGTAGACCAGCAGCTCGTCTTCGTCGATCAGATCGCCCTCGCGCAGGTCATTCATTCAGCCGATAATCCCACGCAGAAGGGCCTTCTGTTGGTCTTCAACCTGGCCTGCGGGACTGTTGAGGTTGGTGGCAAGGGGAATACCAGCCGAGCTTCAAGGCCGCTGAAGCAGCCAGCTCCTGGCGCTCACGAGCTTGACCGCTTCCTGGACCGCCTCGACGCAGCGCTTGGCCCTGCGCTTGAGGTCGTCCTGGCCCTGGGCCCGCAGCAGGTAGGCCTCCATTGCTTCTGGGGTTTCGATCACAGCAAGCTGCCCGAGGATGCGATCACTGATGGCGGGATCGATCAGCAGGCGGCTCACCAGCTTCAGCTCCCAGAGGTTCGCTCCACTGCCGCCGGGGTCAAGGGGTCGTCCAAAAGCGTCCGATGGCCGGGACCACACTTCAGTCGATTTCTGAGCAGCCGGCAGGCCAGCAGAAATCCGCCGCAGGCGGCCAGGGAAACGGTGAGCACCTCTCCCCGCCCGGGGATCAGCAGCACGTAGCCCTTCCCCTTGGTGAGCGCCGCGAAGCTCGACACGCAGAACGGCATCAGGAACAGTCGCAGGGTCTGCCAGCGATCGGTTGGCGAAGCGACATCCCTGGAGACTCTGAGCATCAGGCCCACGCCGATGATCACGCTGAGGCCCAGGGAGTTCAGCCACAGCAACGGGTCGGGCTCGAACAGCGCGATGGCACTGACCAGGTACCAGATCAGATAGCACCAGAGCACCTGCTTGCCCGGGCGCAGCTTGGCGAAGTAGCGCAGCAGGGTCACCAGCGCTCAACCCCCGAGGTAGGCCATCTCGGCCCGTGGGGCCGCGACTTGGGCGCTGCTCGCGACTCGTTGTTGCTCCTGGCGCTCCTCGCTGTAGCGATCGGTGCGCGCCTCCCACAGGCCCCCAGGGCGCCTGCCAGGCCAGTGGAATCGAGGGCGGGCCGCAGCCAGGGTTTCAGATCGGTGCCGCCTGGTGGCGAACAGGCAGCCGTAGGCGATCCCATCGGCGGTGACGCGCAGGCGGTTGCAGTCGCCGCAGAAGGGGGCGCTGATCGAGGCCACCACGGCAACGTGCGACCTCGCCATCGCGGTAACGCCAGCGGCTGGCGGTGCCGTGGGCGCTGCGGCCAACGGGTTCCAGGGGCCAGCGCTCACCGAGGCGGGCCACCATCTCTGCGGCGCTGAGCACCTGATCGGCTGACCAGCCGTTGCGATGGCCCACATCCATGAACTCGATCAGGCGCAGCTCCAGCCCCCGCTCCCGGGCCAGTTCCGCCAGGGGCAGCAGCTGCTCGCCGTTGCCGCCGCGGGTGAGCACAGCGTTGAGCTTGAGCGCCCCGGTGGCTGGATCAAAACCGGCGGCGCGTGCGTGCTCGATGGCCGCGAGCACCTTCTCCAGCACCACCGCTCCGGCGGCGGCCCCCGGTCAGCCCGGCCATGCGCGCGACGCTGGCGCCATCGCTGCCATCGAGGCTGAGGGTGATTCGCTCCAGGCCCGCCGCCTTGAGCGCATGGGCCCGTTCGGCGCTCAGCAGCACACCGTTGCTGGTGAGGGCGATCTCGCGCAGACGGCCGCGGCGATCGCCTTCGGCCCGTTGGCGCAGGGGTTGGAGGGCGGCAATCAGCGCTTCGAGCCCTGGATGCAGCAAGGGCTCACCACCGGTGAGTCGCAGGGTGTGCACCCCAAGGGATACGGCCGTCTCCACGAGCTGAACGCGCTCGCCCTGGCTGAGCAGCTCAGGTGGATCTTCCCCCTCCGGGCAGCAGTAGGGGCAAGCCAGGTTGCAGCGGGCTGTGAGCGACAGGCGCAGCACCCCCAGGGGCCGGCCGAGCTGATCCAGGGGACCTTGCGCCATGGGCGCACGCTAGGGCCAGAGCGCGGCGGCGGCGGCGGGGTCGTTGGCGTTGCGCAGGGGGCGGCCGGCAGGGGCACGCTGCGGGCGCCCACCGCCTCCAGCCAGCCCTGCAGGCTGCGGCGGCCCAGGGCGAGGTGCGCCTGAAGCGAGGCCCGCTGCTGTCGATCGGCGGGGTAGATCCCCAGCAGCGGCTGCAGGCGTTCGCCATCGTGGGCCACCAGCACCTGCCCGGGGTCGCGATGCGCTTCCTGGCAGAGGATGTCGAGGCTGTCGCCATCCAGCCAGGGCATGTCGACGGGGCAGAGCAGCAACAAGGCACCTGGGTGGTGCTCCATCAGCCGGGCCAGGGCCCGCAGGGGCCCTCCCAGGGGGCCGGTTCTTCGAGGATCTCCAGGGGCACCGCCAGGGAGGGGGCGATGGCCCGGGCCAGATCGAGGTGGCTGGGGTGCCGGCTGAGCACAGTGATCGGGGCGCCAGCCAGGGCCAGCAAGCGCAGGCTGCGCTCCAGCCAGCTGCCCCCTTCCGGGTGGGGCAGCAGGGCCTTGTCGCGGCCCATGCGGCGGCTCTCGCCGCCACTGAGCAGGCAGGTCCGCAGGGGGGCATGGTCCGCGGGTCCAAGGCCAACGGCGGCAGCGGCTCACCCTATGGCGCCCCCATTCCGGGGGCAGCGCTGAGCCCATCAATTCCGTAGCGGTTGCTACCGGAGCGGCCCTGGGCGCTCCGTAGGGTCCGGCCACCGTTCCCACCAGCCATGGCCGCCGCTTCGGTCCCTTCCGAGCTCACCACCACGCTGCTGGCGGCCAAGCGTCGGCTTGGTTTGAGCTTCGCTGATCTGGGCGCTCTGATCGGCACCGATGAGGTCTGGGTGGCGAGCCTGCTGCATGGCCAGGCGATGGCGACCGCCCAGGAGGCCTCCACGTTGCTGACGGCTCTGCAGCTCGAGGCCTCCCTGCTCGAAGAGCTCACCGCCTACCCGCTCAAGGGTGCCCTCAATCCGGTGATTCCCACCGATCCGCTGCTCTACCGCTTCTTTGAAATCCTGCAGGTCTATGGGTTGCCGCTCAAGGACGTGATCCAGGAAAAGTTCGGCGACGGCATCATGTCGGCGATCGACTTCACCCTCCATGTCGATCGGGTGGAGGACCCCAAGGGCGATCGGGTGAAGGTGACAATGAATGGCAAGTTCCTGCCCTACCGCAAGTGGTGAGTGGCGCCGAGTCCGGCAACGCCCGCGCCCAGTGTCCCTATTGCGGTGTGGGTTGCGGCCTCGATCTCAAACCCCCGGCCGAACCGGATGGCAGCTGGACGGCCCGGGGTGATCGCCAGCACCCCTCCTCCCTGGGGCAGGTGTGCATCAAGGGGGCCACCGTTGGTGAAACGCTCGACCGCGGCCGCCTCACCACGCCCCTGTACCGCGAGCGCACCGATCAGCCCTTCACCCCGATCGACTGGGAGACGGCTTTCCAAATTCTGGTGCGGCAGATCCAGAAGGTGCGCGCTGAGCTGGGGCCGCAGGGCCTGGCGATGTATGGATCGGGTCAGTTCCTCACCGAGGACTACTACCTGGCCCAGAAGCTGTTCAAGGGGGCCCTGGGCAGCAACAACTTCGATGCCAACTCCCGCCTGTGCATGAGCTCAGCGGTGTCGGGCTACGCCCGCAGCCTGGGCTCCGATGGCCCCCCTGCTGCTACGACGATCTCGATCTGGCCGACACGGTGTTCGTCATCGGCGCCAACATCGCCGAGTGCCATCCGGTTCTGTTCCAGCGGCTCGTCAAGCGCCATCGCAAGCGCCAGGATCCCGATGAGCTTCGGGTGGTGGTCGTCGATCCGCGCGAAACCGCCACCATCGGCATCGCCGACCACTACCTCGCCATCCACCCCGGCACCGATCTGGTGCTGCTGCATGGCATCGGCCATCTGCTGCTGAAGCAGGCGGCGATCGACCACAGCTTCATCGAGGAAGCGACCGAGGGCTTCAGTGCCTGCGCCGCGCTGCTCCAGGAGTGGACGCCGTCCCGGGTCGCCCAGCTCTGCGGCATCAGCGAAGAGCAGCTCCAGGAGCTGGCCCAGCTCTGGGGACGCAGCCGCGCGGTGCTGAGTCTGTGGTCGATGGGAGTCAATCAGTCGGCGGAGGGCTCGGCGACCGTCAGCGGGATCATCAACCTGCATCTGCTCACCGGCCAGATCGGGCGGCCGGGGGCGGGGCCCTTTTCACTCACCGGCCAGCCCAACGCCATGGGCGGCCGTGAGGCGGGGGGCCTGGCCCAGTTGCTGCCCGGGTACCGCGCTGTGGCCGAGCCGACGCACCGGGCCGAGTTGGAGCGCCACTGGGGCCTGGCCCCGGGCGCCATCTCCGCCGAACCGGGGCTGGATGTGTGGCGGCAGATCGAGGCGATGGAGCGCGATCAGCTGGGGCTGTGGTGGGTGGCGGCCACCAACCCGCTGGTGAGTCTGCCCTCCCTCGATCGGGTGCGCGCCGCCGTCGCCCGCTGCCCGTTGGTGGTGCTGTCGGAGGCCTACGTGGGCACCGAAACCGAAGCCGTGGCGCACCTGGTGTTGCCGGCGGCCCAGTGGAGTGAGAAGGCGGGGGTGATGACCAACTCCGAGCGCCGCGTCACCCTTTGCTCCGCCTTCCGAGCGCCCCCCGGTGAAGCCCGCCCCGACTGGGCCGTGTTCGCCGAGCTGGGCCGCCGCCTGGGGTTCGTCGAGCTGTTCAGCTACGGCTCCAGCGCCGAGGTCTACGACGAGTTCACCGCCTGCACCCGCGGTCGGCTCTGCGACCAGGGCGGCTTGAGCCACCAGTTGCTGGCCGAGCACGGCCCCCAGCAGTGGCCGTTCCCCCTGGGCACCCCTCCCGGTGGTGGTGTGAGCCGCCTGTACACCGAGGGCCGCTTCCCCACCCCCAGCGGCCGGGCACGTTTTCTGGCCGATCAACCCCTTGGCCTGGCTGAGCCCCCCGACGACGACTACCCCCTGGTGCTCACCGTGGGCCGCCATCTCAGCCAGTGGCACACGATGACGCGCACCGGCAAGGTGGAGCGTCTGCTGGCGATGGAACCGGAGCCGCTGCTGGAGGTCCATCCCGACGATGCCGAGCTCGCCGGCCTCCGTGAGGGTGGCCTGGCCCTGATCAGCTCCCGGCGGGGCAGCCTCACGGCCACGGTGACGATCACCAGGCGCATCCGCCCGGGCACGGTCTTCCTGCCGATGCACTGGGGGGCAGCCCAGGCGACTCCCTGTGAGGCCAATCGCCTGATGCACGAGCTCGGTTGCCCGATTTCCAAGCAGCCCGAGCTCAAGGCGGCGGCGGTGTGCCTCGAGCCGGTGGACGCTTAGGCCACTAGGCGCTCCGACTCAATCAAGGCCGGCGCCAGGCGCAGCCCCGTGCTGCCGCCATCGCCGTACTCCACCAGGTCGGTCTCCCGCCACCGCGACATCATCTTGGTGACCGTGACGCGGGTGCTACCCATCAGTTCAGCGAGGCGTTCGTGGGTCAGGCGCATGGGCAGTTCGTACCAGGCACCGTTGCGTCGGCCCAACCGCAGCACCAACAGGGTCAGCAGAGCCTGGAGGCGCTGCTCGCATTGGTTGAGGTGACGGATCAGCAGCAATTCCAGCATCCAGTCGCCCACGCCCTCGCCCGCCTTCGGGAGCGGATCGGCCGGTGTCAGGGTGGAGAGCGTGGCCGGACAGAGCGCCTCCAGCCCCACCCAGTCACGGAGCACGGTCTCCGGGTTGAGGCCCTCTCCGCTCTGCAGGAAGCCGATCGTGATCTCCACCCCTTCGGGGCTGGGCAGGTAGAGCCGTACCAATCCAGCTTGCACCCGCAGGCCTTGGCTCAGCAGGGGCGAGTTGGCATCCAACAGAACGGATTGACCCTGCTCCAGCTTGAGCCCTGAGCGGGCGGGTCTGAGCAGGGAGGCCCGGTTCATTCGTCGTCGTGGGCGTAGCGGCGGTAGAGGAAATCAAGGGCGCGATTGCGCAGATCGAAGTATTCCGGCTGCTCCATCAAGCGGGCTCGATCCCGTGGGCGCGCAAACGGCAGCTCCAGCACCTCGCCGATCGTGGCGGCTGGGCCGTTGGTCATCATCACGATCCGGTCGGCCAGAAACAGGGCTTCATCGATGTCGTGGGTGATCATCAGCACCGTCACCTTGTGGTCGGCCCAGATGCGCAGCAGCTCCTCCTGCAGTTCCTCCCGGGTGATCGGATCGAGGGCGCCGAACGGCTCATCGAGCACCAGAACCTTGGGCTTCAACGCCAGGGCCCGGGCAATCGAAACCCGCTGCTTCATGCCCCCCGAGAGGCTTGCCGGCTTCTTGTCGGCCGCTTCGGTGAGTCCCACCATGGCCAGGCTCTGCTCAACCAGCTCCCGGGCCTGGCCATTGCGCTTCAGCTCCGGGAACACATGGTTCACCGCAAGGGCGATGTTGTCGTAAGCACTCAGCCAGGGCAGCAGCGAGTAGTTCTGGAACACCACCATCCGTTCTGGCCCCGGCTCCTGGATCGTCTGGGATTCCAGCCGCACCTCACCCTCGGTGGGCTGGCGGAATCCCGACACCATGTCGAGCAGGGTGGACTTGCCACAACCGGAATGGCCGATCAGACAGACGAACTCACACTCGGCAACGCTGAGTTGAATGTTGTCGAGAACGGGAAAGAGCCCTGTCTTGGTGGGGTACACCTTCGAGACGCCATCGATCACCAGGAAGGCCTCCCGGGTCTGTTCGGCCAGCGGCGCCGTGACGGTTTCGGTCTGCATGGGCTTGGCGATTCAGCGAAGAGTGGACGGGGAGACGGGGATCGGGCCGGGTCTGGGCGGCAAGACAACCGTTTCGCGGCTGATCGCGCCGTTGGCGCCGAGCGCCTCGAGGTAGCCCAGCGGGTCGTCTGGGTCGAGCCTTGGCGCTCCGAACGGCTGCAGCGCTGTAGACGCCCGACTCTCGAGCGGCAGACCCAGCGACTCGGCGGCGGCGGCGTAGAGGTCGGGACGCTGCACCCGCTCGATCACCTCCTCCCAGTTGAGCGGGAAGGGGCTGATGCCCCAGCGCGCCAGCTGGGTGAGAATCCAGGCCGCATCGCTGGGGTCGGGCGGGTTGATCTGGGCCCCGTAGAAGCGGAAGAACTCCGGCATCGGCTGCGGCTCGCCCAGCCCCCGGTCGAAAGGACCGATCAGGCCTGGGCGCAGCAGGGCCCCATCGGCGCCCACATACTCCCTGCGGGCCAGCAGCTCGCTGAGATCGGCGCGGTTGGCGGGATCGTCGCAATAGCGGCAGGCTTCGATCAGGGCCTTGATCAGGGCCTGGTGGGTGAGCGGGTGGGCGGCGGCCCAGTCTTCACGGACGCCCAGCACCTTTTCGCAATGGCCGTTCCAGAGCTCCCCATCGGTGGCGATCACCGTGCCCAGACCCTCCTGCACGGCGCGGCTGTTCCATGGCTCCCCAACACAGAAGCCATCGATGCTGCCGGCCTTGAGCGTGGCCACCATCTGGGGGGCGGGATCACGATCAGCTCCACATCCCGACCGGGTTCCATGCCGCCGGAGGCCAGCCAGGCCCGCAGGATCAGGTTGTGCATCGAGGCGGGATGCACCATCGCCAGCACAGGCTTGCGGCCAGGGTTGGCAACGGTCCAGGCCTTCAGGTCGGCCAGGCTGTGCACCCCGGCCTCGGCAAAACGGCGATGCAAGGTGATCGCATTGCCGTTACGTGAGAGGGTGAGCGCCGAGATCACCGGCGTGGGTGGCTGTCCGCCGCCCCCAAGGGTCATGGCGAAGGGCATCCCCGCCACCATCTGGCCCGCATCCAGCACCTTCTGGCGCACATTGGCTTCGAGGGTCTTCCAGTTCGTCTCGCGTCGCAACGTCACCTGCTCCAGGCCGTACTTGGCGAAGAAGCCCCGCTCCTGGGCCACGACCAGGGGGCGCAATCCGTGAGCGGGATGAAACCGATGTCCAGATTCACCTTTTCGAGCGTATTGGCGGCGATGGCGGTGGCTGGATTGAGACGCTGGAGCCGGGCCAGTCGCTGCTGATTGAGGAACTGAACCACCTCCCCGCTGGGAGTAGTAGGTGGGATGCGCCGCCGCGGACAGGTGGGTGCGGGGCCGGGGCAGGTCGACCTCCATGATCTGGCCGATGTAGGCCTCCGGGCCATTGGTCATCAGCACGATGCGATCGGAGAGCAGCAACGCCTCATCAACATCGTGGGTGACCATCACCGTGGTGACCTTGGCCTCTTCGCAGATGCGCATCAACTGCTCCTGAAGATTGCCCCGAGTGAGGGCATCAAGAGCGCCGAAGGGTTCATCAAGCAGCAACAGCTTGGGACGCAAGGCCAGGGCCCGGGCGATCGCCACCCGCTGCTTCATCCCACCTGAAATTTCGTGGGGATACTTTTCGGCCGCCGCCTTGAGCCCCACCAGCTTGATGTGGTGATCAATGATCGATTCCCGTTCGGCCTTGCTGCTGGAAGCCATCACGTTGTCGACGGCCAGGGCGATGTTCTGATGCACCGTTTTCCAGGGCAGCAGCGAATAGTTCTGAAACACCACCATCCGGTCAGGGCCTGGATCGGTAACCTCACGCCCCTCCATCAAGATGCCTCCCTCCGTGGCCTGGGTGAGACCGGCCAACAGGTTGAGCAGCGTTGACTTACCACAGCCCGAGTGGCCTACCAGGGAGACGAACTCGCCCTCGGCGATGTCGAGAAAAACATCCTTCAGGGCGTTGTAGTGCCCCCTCCTTTGAGCGCAAAGCACTGGGTGATGTTGTCGACCGTGAACAGGGCAGGCATGGTTTCAGTGGGCTCCGGTGTTCAGGCGGCTACCGACGTAGGCGATGAGCCGATCGAGAATCAGGCCCACGATGCCCACGTAGACGATGGCCAGGATGATCTGGCTGGTGCTGCTGTCGCCGCCGGCGTTGTAGGCATCCCAGATGAAGTAGCCGATGCCACCATCAGCCTTGAGCATCTCAGCAGCCACGATCGCCAGCCAGGCCAGGCCGATGGCAATGCGCAGGCCCGTGAACACGTAGGGAACGGTGGAGGGAATGACGATTTCTCGGATGTAGGCACGTTTGCTCAGCCTCAGCACCCGGGCGACATTGGTGTAGTCCTGTGGGATCTCCTGGATGCCCACGGCGGTGTTGATCACGATCGGCCACACGGCCGTGATGAAGATCACGAAGATCGCCGCAATGTCCGCCTGCTGGAACAGCAACAGCGAGATCGGCAGCCAGGCCAGGGGCGGCACCGTGCGCAGCACCTGGATCATTGGATCGAACCCCTTGCGGATGAAACCGTTGAGACCCAGGGCCATGCCCGCGGCGATGCCGACCACCGCCGCCAGGCTGTAACCGATCGCCACCCGTTGCAGGGAGATCAGGATCTGCCAGCCCATGCCCTTGGCGGTGCCGCCGTCGTCGTAGAAAGGCTTGCTGATGTAGGGGTTCCAGGTCTGGGTGACCACCTGGATCGGCCCGGGAAAGGCGGTGCCGCTGATTGTGCAGGCAAGTTGCCACACCAGCAGGGTCAACCCGATGCAGATCACCGGAGCCTTGATCTGCCGGGCCAGAGGGCTGCTCAGCCAGGTGAGCGCAGGAGCCCGGGGGGCGACCGCGGGTCGGACCGGCGGCGCGACGGGGGGCAGAGGCCGTGATCATCGGGACCGGTGCGAGTGGAGAGAACAAAGAAGGCTCCGGAGGCCCAGGGACGCCTCCGGAGCGGAGCCATGGGCCCAGGCAGGCCTACTTGAGGGCCTTGATCTTCAGGCCCTTGAGGTAGGCCTGGGGGTTGGCGGCATCAAACTTGACGCCGTCGAAGAAGACCTCCACACCACGGGAATCGCCGCTGGGGATCTCCTTGTAGCCGTTGGCCTTGGCCGCCTCACGCCAGAGGTCGGAGCGGTTCACCTTCGCCACCAGGCCCTTGATGTTGGTGCCCTTGGGCAGGTAGCCCCAGCGGATGTCCTCGGTCACGAACCAGGTGTCGTGGCTCTTGTAGGGGAAGGAGGCGTTGTTGGCCCAGAACTTCATCTTCAAAGGGCTGTTCTTAACCACCTTGCCGGTGCCGTAGTCGATGTCCCCCCTGAGCCGGGGCAGCAGGTCGTCCACGGTCGCTTTGACGTACTTGTCCTGGGCCAGGATCGTGGCCAGTTCCTTGGTGTTGGAGGGGTTGTCGGCCCACTTCTGGGCCTGTTGCACCGCCATCAGCAGCCTCAGCGAAGCGTTGGGGTTCTTCTTGACCCAGTCGGCCCGAAGGGCGAAGGCCTTCTCGGGATGGTCTTTCCAGAGCTCGCCGGTGATCAGGGCGGAATAGCCGAGTTTCTTGTTCACCAGGCGCTCGTTCCAGGGTTCACCCACGCAGAAGGTGTCCATGGTTCCCGACTGCATGTTGGCGACCATCTGCGGCGGTGGGATCACCACCAGGTCGGCATTCTTGTTGGGATCGACGCCGTTGGCGGCCAGCCAGTAGCGCATCCAGAGGTCGTGGGTGCCGCCCGGGAAGGTGACGGCGGCCTTGAACTTGTCACCCGTGGCGTTCTTCGTGGCCACAGCCTTGCTCAGGCCTGGAGACTTGACTGTGAACTTGTCTTTGAGGAACGCATTCGAGAGCGAAATGCCTTGGCCATTCACGTTCAGGCGGGCGAGGATGTTCATCGGCACCGGTTGCTTGCTCTTGGCGATCGCCCCGGTGGTGAGCAGGTAGGCCATCGGGGTGAGCAGGTGGGCGCCGTCGATGCCGCCTTTGCTGCTGCCGAGCTCCAGGTTGTCGCGGGTCACGGCCCAGGAGGTCTGCTTCTTGAGCGTCACTCCGGGCATCCCCTGCTTGGCGAAGAAGCCCTTCTCCTTGGCGATGATCAAAGGTGCCGCATCGGTGAGGGCGATGAAGCCCAGCTCCACCTCGGTGGTTTCCGGTTTGCCGGGGGCCGCCTGGGCCGCCAGGGGCGCCAGCAGGCCGGTGCCGGCCATCCCAAGCGTGAGGCCCAGGCAGGCGGTGGAAAGGCTGGTGCGAATCAGAAAGGATCGACGGGAGAGAGGCGGCATGGAGGCGGCAGGCACGGAGGCAGGCGAAACAGCAGTGGTGGGCGGCATGACTTTCCCTTGACGGCCAGGGCCGGAAGGGTGCGCATGATCGGACTGGCTTCAGAACGCGGCGACCAGTGCCGATGGATCAAGGATCGTGTTGGCGCTGAAGCTGACCAACGCACTAACAACACCACGCCGAGCCACCCCCGGTGACGATTGTTACAAACGCTCCGCTTCTGTCAGGAACTCAGCAAGGGCGTGGGCCAGGTTGCGGTGCTCGTGCCCTGGTTGGCTGAGCTTCACCAGCACGAACCGCTGCAGTTCATCGAGCCCCGCCCAGTCGACGTCATCGAGCTGCAGCCCCAGGGGGCGCAAGCCGCCAACACGGCCTCGGGCACGCTGCCCCATTGCTGCCAGGGCTCCTCGCTGGCGGGGGGCAGGGGCGGGCGGGCCCGTCCGCCAGGGCGGCCGTGCGAGCCAGCAGATGCCGGCGCAGATCTGTGATCGAGCCGGGGTCGTCGTGCCACTCCACCAGGGTTTGCCGTTCCGGCTCCGGCAGCGCCAGCCAATGGCTGAGCTTCAGCTTCACCCCGGCCAGATCGAGCTTGCGCCGCACCGCCATCGGGATGCAGCGCAGGTTCGAGGCGAAGTCGGCCTCGAAGGCGAAATCGCGTGCATGCAGCCCCTCAGCCCCCGGTGCCATTCAGTGCGCCTCCGCCAGAGCGGCCCGCAGGCGCTCACCGGCCCGGGCCGCCAGCAGGGCCCTGGCCTGCTGCACCCCTTCCTCCAGGCCTGAGCAGACCTCCGAGAGCCACAGCAGCGCCCCCAGGTTCCAGACCAGGGCCTCCGCCAGGGGCCCTTTCCCCGCCAGGGCCTGGAGGGCCTGGGAGCCCCAGGTCTCGAGCGACTCCCAGCGCACCTCCTCGCTGGCGATGCCGTGGTCGCGGGGGTGCAGGATCAGCCGTTCCACCACCCCTGGCGCACCCGGGCGGTGATGCCGGCGCGGGTGGTGGGCAGATCGGTGGAGCCCTCAAGCCCCTTGATGGTGAGCAGGTCGGATTCGCCCGCGGCGGCGAGGGCTTCCCAGGCCCGGCTCTCGGTGGGGGTGAACGAAACCACTCACCAGCAGGTGCTCGCCTTGATGGGGTGTCCACAGCAGCTCCAGGCTGGCCACCGGCGGACGCTTGCCGATCGCGTCGCGCACCGGCCGGAGGCGATCGGCGGCGACGAAGTGCAGGGGCTGGTGGGTGAGGGCAAGGTTGTGATCATCGAGCCGCGCCTGCACCGCCGCAAGCGTCAGACCCCGCCACTCGATCCCCAGCACCGCAAAAAGCTCGGCAAGGGTGACTCCGTACTTCACCGGCATCGGATCGCCGCCGTGGAGCACCACCGGCTGGCCGCTGGCCGCCAGCAACAGCGCCACCAGGGGCACCAGGGGCGCCGTGCGGCTGCGTCCGTCGTAGGGCACCCCGAAGCAGAGCGGCCTGCGGCCAGGACTGCGCAACACCGGGCCATGGGCGCGGTAACTGTCGAGCATGCCGGTGAGCTCGATCGGCGAAGGGCGCCGGATCCGATGGGCGATCAGGAAGGCGCCAAGCTGGGCTTCCCCCACCTCGCCGGCCAGCATCAGGTCCATCGCCTCACGGGCCTCGCCCCGGCTCAGGCCCGTGCTGGTGTGCTCGCCACTGCCCACTTTGGCAAGCAACTCACGGAAGCGCAGGCCATGGGCTGCCATCGCCGGCCGTCGCTCCAGCTCAGAAGGGTGGCTCCCCTTGAAGGCCTTGAGTGATGGTTGCGACAAGTGCTGGGCGCGTCCCCTGAAACATTGTCCCTAAGAATGACTGACCCCAGCGCCGCTCCGTGACAACCCCCACCACCGCTCCTTCCCCCGGCACTCCGGCCAAGCGCAACAAAGTGGAGCAGGCCAAGGCCGACTTCTGCGGCCTTGATCTCCAGCCCCGGCTGGCCGAGCTTGGTCAAGCCGGCTGGGAATCCCTCGACGAAGCCACCCTCACCATCCATCTGAAGTGGCTGGGGATCTTCTTTCGGCCAGTGACCCCCGGTCGGTTCATGGTGCGGCTGCGGCTCCCCAATGGGCTGATCCAGGCGAGCCAGCTTGAGGTGCTGGCCGAGGTGTTGGACCGCTGCGGCGACCATGGCAGTGCCGACATCACCACCCGCCAGAACCTGCAGCTGCGGGGCTTGCTGCTCGAAGACATGGCGCCCCTGGTGGCGGCGATGGAGGCCGTGGGCCTGACCAGCCGGCAGTCCGGCCACGACAACCCCCGCAACGTCACCGGCAATCCCCTGGCGGGGATCGACCCGGAGGAGTTCGTCGACACCCGGCCGCTTGTGGAGGCGATTCAGGAACGGCTGCTCGGTCCGGAGGGTCCGAAGAATCTGCCGCGCAAGTTCAACGTGGCCGTGGGCGGCGCGCCCGACAGCTTCTTGCTCCACAACGATCTGGCCTTCCTGCCGGCCCGTCACGGCGACAAACTCGGCTTCACCGTGATGGTGGGGGGCTTCTTCTCGGCCCAGCGCAACGAGCTGGCCATGCCCCTGGGGCTGTGGCTGCGAGGCGATCAGTTGCCTGAGTTCAGCCTCGCGCTGCTGCGTCACTACGAGCGCCAGGGAGATCGCACCAACCGCAACAAGACCCGGTTGATGTATCTGATCGATGCCCTCGGCCTCGAGCGCTATCGCAGCGAGGTGCTTGACACCTACGGCGAGTTAGCCGGTGCGGCGGCAGCGGCGGCGGTGCCACGCCACGATGGCTCCCACCTGGTGGACCGTGCCCCGCGGGACATCTGTGGGGTCCATGGGCAGAAGCAGGAGGGCCTCTACTGGGTCGGCCTGCACGTGCCGATGGGCCGGCTGGAGGCCGAAAGCATGGTGGAGCTCGCCCGCCTGGCCCGGGAGTACGGCACGGGTGAACTGCGGTTGAGCGAAAGCCAGAATGTCCTGATCGCCCATGTGCCCCAGGGCCGGCTGGAGGCCCTGCTGGAGGAGCCCCTGCTGGAACGCTTCCAGGTGACCCCGGGGCCCCTGCAGGCCGAAGCGGTGAGCTGCACCGGCAACCGTTATTGCAGCTTCGCGCTCATCCCCACCAAGAGCACGGCCCAGGCGGTGGTCGATGAGCTGGAGCAGCGGCTGGAGCTGCCCCATGGGGTGCGCACCCACTGGACCGGCTGCCCCAACGCCTGCGGCCAGCCCTACATGGGCGAAATCGGTCTGATGGGTGCCAAAGCCCGCCTGGATGGCCAGATGGTGGAAGCGGTCAAGATCTTCCTGGACGGCTCCATGGCGGGGGATCCCCGCCTGGGCGAATTGCACGAAACGCCCGTACCGCTCAGCCAGCTGCCCGATGTGCTTGAGGCGCTGCTGGTGGAGCGTTTCGGGGCCCGGCGGCGAACGCAGCCCCTTTGAGGGAGCGGCCTGGGCGCCCCGGGAGCCAGCCCCGTGGCCCGCGCCTGCTGCTGAGCTTGGGGCGGCACCTCTGGCTGAAGCTGCGGTCCAGCTCTTCGAGCGCCCCCTGGTCGCCCAGGTCGTGGCCGCCGTAGAGCAGGGCACAGATGCGCTCGGGATCGATCCCAAGGGCCGCCACCTCCTGCCAGAGCCGTTGGCTGAGGGCGGCATCAGCCCGCTCGAACTGCACATGGCCCAGTTGCCGCACCAGCAGCCACACCAACTGCCGTTCCTTCAAGTCCGTGAAGCTGAGCTGGGGGCAGGCCCTCGATCCTGTGGTCCCAACAACGGTTTGGTTCCCAGCCATGGCGCCCGTCCAGCTCAGTCCTGCCCCCTTGCTACTCACGCCGCCGCCGGGGTCCAGGCCCCATCGCCACCAGCACATGAAACGTAGCGATGGCTACCAATGAGGCGCCATGGGTCAACGGGCCCCCTGGCCTTCGATGCAGCCCCCGCCAAGGAACCAGCGCTGGCGCTGGAGGGGTGCCAAGGTGTGGGCCTTGCTGGCTGGGGGTGGGCAATTCCTGAGCGCGTGCACAGCTTCTTGAACGGCGCCCCCGCGGATCCGCCGCTCCCCGCCCTCCTGCCGCCCCCCGGCGATGGCGGCCGCTGGCCGTTGCTGCAGCAGCTGCGGCGCCTGGAGCCCAGCGAGCTGGAGCCCTGGCTGCGGGCGCTGGAGGCGGGATCCCTCGCTTCCGAGACTGACCTGCTGGCGGTGCTGGCCGACCGGCTGGAGGGGGCCGATGCCGCGCGACTGCTGGTGTGCTGGCTCAACGACCATGGCCCCGGCGGGTCCCGCTTCGGGGCGCCCGGAGAGGCGGAGCAGCTGGCCCTGATCGGCCGCCGGCGCCACCCCGCCTGCGCCAGGGCCCTGCGCCAGGCGGTGGAGGAGTTGGAGCGCGCTGACCTTCCCCTGTCGGCGGCCCTGCTGCCGCCCCTGGGTCTGCAGCGGGATGGCGACGATTTCCCTTTACTGGCGCGGCTGGCCGGTGATCCAGGGTCGAGGGCCCTGCGCCGGGGAGCGCTCGAAGGGCTGGCGGTGGGGTTGAGCGCCTGGCCCCTCGCCCCCTGCGTCAGCTCCTGGAGCGGCTGGCCGAGGATCTCGACGGCATCCTGGCCGCCCAGGCCGTGGATCTGCTGGCCCGTCTTCCCGCTGGCCGCGCCGGCCTGGCGCGTCTGGCCCGCCGCCCCCTGGATCCCGCCGTGGGCGCTCGCCTGCACAGGCGTCTGGCGGCAGCGGCGGCCAGCCCCCTGTTGCTGGTGGTGCACGGGCGCTCGGAAGGGGTGATTCCGCCGGAGCTGCTGGAACTGGCCGAGACCCTGGAGCGCCGCCGTGGGGCCCCGGTGCGCTTCCAGGCGCTCACGGCAGCAACGGCAGTGGCAGCACCGGCGGGCACGGCGATGGGGAACCGCCCCCTTGGTTGCTGGTGCCGCTGTTGCTGCTCCCCGGCGGCCATGTGCGCCACGACGTGCCGGCGATCGCCACCGCCTGGCGCCAGGCGGGGCCGCCGCGGCGGCTGCCGTTTCTGGGGGCCTGGCCCGCCTGGCAGCGGGCCCTCAGGGCTGAACTGGCTGAACGGGCCGAGCAGGTCCAGGTGACCTCGGTGTCCAATGGCCTGGAGTCGCCCCGGTTGCTGCATCACCCCGTCGAGGGCGAACTGGGGCAGCGCTACCTGCGCCATCTGAGCAAGGTCACCGGGGCGATCTGCGTGGCCAGTCCATACAGTGCGGCAGATCTGGAGGCGTTGACGCTGGCGATCCCCACAGGCGCCCTGCCCCTCACCCTGGCGGCCAACCGACTCACCGACAGCCTGGGCGCTCTGCTCGGGCCGCCCCTGCTGCAGCGCCCCCGTTTCCGCGCGCTGCTGCTGGAGTTGTTGGGCGAGTTGCCATGAGTGAGCCGATCCCAGGCAAGGTGTACCTGGTGGGGGCGGGCCCGGGGGATCCGGAGCTGCTCACGCTCAAAGCCCATCGGCTCCTGCGCGCGTGCGATGCCCTCGTCTACGACTCCCTGGTGCCGCAGGAGCTGCTGGAACTCACGCCGGAGCATTGCGAGCGCCACTTCGTGGGCAAGCGCCGCGGCCACCATTCCGTGCCCCAGCCCAGCACCAACGCCGTGCTGGTGGAGCTGGCCCAGCGCCACCGCTGCGTGGTGCGGCTCAAAGGGGGCGACCCGTTCCTGTTCGGCCGCGGTGGCGAAGAGGCGGCCCACCTGGCCCGCCACGGGGTGCCGGTGGAGGTGGTGCCGGGTGTGACCGCCGGCATCGCGGCGCCCGCCTATGTGGGCATCCCGGTCACCCACCGCCGGGCGGGCTCGTCGGTCACCTTCGTGACCGGTCACGAGGAGATCGACAAGGGCCGGCCAGGGGTCGACTGGCGCGGTCTGGCCCGCTGCAGCGACGGGCTGGTGATCTACATGGGCCTGCACAACCTGCGCCGGATCTGCGAGGAACTGATGGCGGGAGGCCTGGGGGCCACCACGCCGGCGGCGGTGATCCAGCAGGGAACCGTGAACGGCCAGCGGGAGCTGGTCACGGAGCTGGCCCAGCTGGCCGACCGGGTGGAGGCGGAGGGTTTTGAGTCCCCCTCGATCGTGGTGATCGGCCAGGTGGTGGAGGAGCGGGTGCCGTCCTGCGCCCCCGCCCCCGCGGATGTGGAGCTGCCGATCCCCTTCTGAGTTCACCCCAGAGACTCCCGTTGTCAGCTGCTGAAGTGTGGGGGACGCCTGTTAGTAATCGCCACCAAGATCACCTCAATCCTTGGGAAAAGTTGGCATCTCGGCCAGTCCCTCAAGTCGGGGAATGTGTACCACATATACGCCTACCTCCGGTCACAGGCGGGCCATGGGCTTGCAGCTGCTGATCGGGCCGGAAGCCTGCTGCTTCTGCCCCGCCATCGACGGCGAGGTCGATAAACCATCACGATCTAGGGCCACGCGATTCGCTTCGCGACGGTGGAACTCAGCGGCTCACATCAGCAGAGTCGGGAGCGACTCCTGGCTTTGATCGAGGGTTGAATAAGGGCTTTCAGCATCTGCTTCCAGGATTGATCAATGTATTTCTCTACAGATTCAGATCCGCCGCCTGCCGCGCCTCGCTGAGCACCTGGAACAGAACCCTGGGTGATTCCTGCAGCAGCTCAATCCAGTGGCCCAGATAGGCGGCATGGCTCTCGATCTCGCTGCCGATCTCCAGCCGATCACCCAGCAGCACCGCCCCGAGCTCAGCGACCAGCGCCTCTCGGGCGTAGTGACCTAGTGAAAAATTCGACGATGTCGACGGGGAGCCGTGTCGCCAGCAGTGACGAACTTCACCAACCGGAAAACTCCCGCTCCTTCCTTGCCCCTGCCTCTTGAGCATTGACCCGTGCATGGCATCGCAAATGCCGAGATGTAGCTGGTTCAAGTTGCAGGGAGTCGGTTCCAGAGGCCCGTTCCGCAGACGCGAAATCTTCCCGATGGAGACGCCGCAGCCTTGCAACGTCAGCGCCCGGGCCTGATCAAATGAACCCCAGCGGTGAAGCTGGGGGTTTCCACCGAGGCTGTCTACGCCTTCACGCCCTGACGGGTCCCGCGCAGCTTCCACATCTGCGGGTGGGAGTCGAAATATTTCGCACGATGCCGCTGCAGGAGTGCCTGGCACATCGACCGTTCGTCAAGGAAGTGGAGGCGCAGCCGCCTGCCGTCCGGGTGTATGGCCAGCGCCGACTTTGCCAGCGCCGTCTTCGGCAGGTTGGGCCGCTCTAACAGCAGGCGATGGAACTCTTCGACAAAGGCTGTTGAGAGAACGGAAGCCCGGCGTGAGGCCGGACGGCTAAGGCGACTTGGTGTCATGACGAAAGTGCGACCACCCATTCTACGGGGGCCTGCAGGGACTCGATATGGCCCTGGCAGATAACACCCCCCGTCAGGAACTCAACCTGCTCCAAACTCACATTCAAGACCCAAGTTGACGACGTGGTCGTCCATGCCCAGGGCCCTACGTAGGAGCTGGAACGCGCAGACGTCGGTCGGCTCGCTCCATTCGGACCTTGTCGACGATCTCCAGGAGTCGGATCTGGTAGTCGCTCAGAGTCGGGGGGTTGTCCCTGGGGCCTCGAGGCTTCCCGATCGGGGGCCAGGCGCCCCAGGAAGCTCGGTCAGGGGTCGGACAGGTGGAACGTATCGGTCGGGGTCGGTTCAGGCCCCTTCTCGGGGCTTCTGGAGCTGAACAGCCTCTCGGCGTCCGCTCATGGTTGCTCCAGAGATCTACCCGTGTCCAGACGCTCCGCACCAGCTGGAAGTCGTAGACGTCGGTCGGCTCGCTCCAGCGGACCTTGTCGACGATCTCCAGGAGTCGGATCTGGTAGTCGGTCAGCATCGGGGGTCGTCCCTGGGGCCTGAGGCTTCCCGATCGGGGCCCAGGCGCCCCAGGAAGCTCGGTCAGGGGGCGGACAGATGGAACGTATCGGTCGGGGTCGGTCGAGGGCCCTTCTCGGGGCTTCTGGGGACGAGCAGCCTCTCGGCGGTCAGAGACGAGGGTTCTCGGATCTGTCCCCTCTGCTTCCCAGGTGGACGCTTGCGGAGTCCCGATCGGGACGGAGTCTCGATCGGGATGGAGCGATGGTCGTCTCTTCTCTTTCTCGTTCTCGTTCTCAGAGTAGAAGAAGACCTATAGAGAGGATCCGTCGAAACGTGTCAAGTTGACTGTCAGGTTGCTGTCAAGTTGACAGCAGGTTGACAGCAGGTTGACAGCAGCCCCCTACCAGCGGTGCCCCTCGGCCAGCCTCTCGGCCATGTCCTCGATCGTCGCTGGAGGCTCCAGGCTCTCGGGTCCGAATCAGTACCACCACTTCCGCTCGGCCTCGGGCAGGCGGTAGTCGAAGTCGGTCCCCTCGGCCGACCAGGAGGCCCTTGCGCGAACCCGGCCGGGCACGGCATAGATCGGGCGCTCCGGCAGGAGGGCATGGCGGAGTTCTACCTGCTGCTCGCGGGGGAGCACAAAGCTCAGGCCGTACCCGAGGTAGAGGTGCTCGAAGCGGGCCAAGCGACTCGATCTCCGCACAGGCAAGTCGAATCAGCGACCACCATGTTTGTCAAAAGATCTGTCACTTCATGAACAAGAGCCAGTCATGCCAAGCACACTGAAGCCAAACCACCCGGCTTTTAACCGATTGGTCCTGAGTTCGAATCTCAGGCGACCCATCTCAACCAGGGCAGGCAATCACCGGCCCCTGGGCGAACCATCCTCTGGGAGATCGCCGCCGGGTTGGCCCATGGGGGCACCGATGGCCAACGCTCGAAGGCCCGCGGCTGATCGTTCTGAGACATCGACGCGGCCATGGCACCTCCGCTGCAGATCCGCCCTTTTGAGCCGGCCGACTGGCCGGGGGTGTGGCGCCTGCTGGAGCCGGTGTTGCGCGCCGGCGAAACCTTTCCCCACGACCCGGCGATCAGCGAAACCGAGGCGAGGGGCCTGTGGGTGGAGCAGAGCCAGGCGGTGATGGTGGCGCTCGATGCCACCGGGGCCCTGGTGGGCACCTACTACCTCAGGCCCAATTCCCTGTGCCTGGGTGCCCACGTGGCCAATGCCGGCTATGTGGTGGCGGAGCCGTGCCGGGGGCAAGGCCTCGGCAGCTGCCTCTGCCAGCACTCGCTCCAGGCTGCCCGGCAGCTCGGGTTTCGGGCGATGCAGTTCAACCTGGTGGTGAGCACCAACACCGCCGGCCTGCGCTGCTGGGAGCGCAACGGCTTCCGCACCGTCGGCGTGCTGCCCGGGGCATTTCGCCACAAACAACGGGGCTATGTGGATGCCCTGGTGATGGTTCAGGCGCTGGTGGAGGCTCAGGCTCAGCCCAGGGAACATCCACCTACCGCCCTAGCCTCAAAGCCCTGACAACCTCCATGGCTCAACCATCAACAACCATTGACCTGCTGGGCTACGGGGCCGCCACGCTGACCACCCTGAGCTTCATTCCGCAGGCGATCAAGACACTGAGACGCGGGGACACCCGTGGCATCTCCCTGAGCATGTACAGCCTGTTCACCAGCGGCATTGCCCTGTGGCTTGTCTACGGCGTGTTGACGCGCAACGGCCCGCTGATGGTCGCCAATGCCGTCACCGTCGTGCTGGCCGGCCTGATTCTTCAGCACAAGCTGCGCGACCGGTTGAAGGAATGGCGCCAACCTCCCCATCGAGCAACAGATCAAGACGACTGAGGGAGTCAGGACGGCGGCGAGGGCCTCGCTTCCTTCCGTCGCCCGCTGGCCGTTGCTGATCAAGGTGCCCACTCCAGCTCAGGCTCCGCCTCCGTCGCCTTGACGCTCACGCTGTAGGTCATCTGCGAGCCCACTCCCGTGCCGCGGTAGGTGCCCGTGACCGGAGCCGCCAGCCGGTGATCGGGCGCGGCGGCGAGGGCCACATGGCCATCGGCGACGGCGAGGCCGAGGCTGGGGTCGTAGCCGCGCCAGCCGCCGCCCGGCAGGTAGACCTCCGCCCAGGCATGCAGCTCGTGTTCGCTCACCTCAGGGGGATGGTGCATCGAATAGCCACTCACGAAGCGGGCCGCGAGACCCTGGCTGCGGCAGGCCTCGACGAACAGGGTGGCCGTGTCGCGGCAGGCACCGCTGCGGGTCTGCAAGGTCTGCTCCGCCGTCATCGGATCGCCATCCAGCCGTCCGACATGGTGAAAGCCCGAGTGGATCTCGTCGGCCAGCCGCATCAGAAAGGCCGTGGTCGATCGATCAGCCGCCTCGGCCAGGGCCTCCGCCCAGACCCGCACCGATCCTGATGTCGCCGCTCCCATGGTCGGCGCCAGGGAGTCGGCCGCCTCAATCGGGTAGGCCACGGGGAGCTTCTGGGCCGCCCCATGGGTCTCGATCCAGCCGAAGGGGTTCTCGAGCAGGGTTTCCACCACCGATTCCATCTCGATCTCCAGTTCCGCCCGCTCCCGGTCGAACCAGACCACGAGCGCATCGGTGCCGTCGGGTTCCACGATCCGGCTCATGCCGGCGGGCTCCTCCCTCACATGCAAGTGATGCTGCACCAGCCGCTGGTGGCCGTTCTGCTGCGGGGTGAGCCGCACCGTCATCGGCTCCAGGAACACCGGGCGGTCGTAGACGTAGCGCAGCGCATGTCGGATCTGGAACAGCATCGTCAGCCCGGGTAAGTCACACCGCCACCCCAAGCCTACGGACAGCTCACCGCCCTCGGGACTGGGGGGGTTGCTGCAGCATGGGAGCCCCTGACTGCGGCCCGTTGATGCCCGGACCCGAGCCGATTCGCTCCATCGACCCCGACAGCCTGGATGGGGGCGCTCTAGCGGCTCTGCACCAGCGTGGTGGTGCCGCGGCCGATTGCCTGGGTCAGCAGCATCAGCGGCGAGGGCCAGCCCAACCTGGCGCCGTTCAGTTTCTTCAATGCCGTGAGTGATCAGCCGGCGGTGCTGATGGTCTCGATCGGTGCGCGGCCTGATCGGGAGAAGGACACCCTGCGGAACATCCGCCAGACCCGTTGCTTTGCGGTGCATGGGGTGGATGAGCGGCTTGCCGGGGCGATGAACATCACCGCCACCGACTTCCCACCCGGCAGCAATGAATTCGAAGCCGCCGGACTGATCGCCGTGCCCGGTACCACGTTCACGATGGCGCTGGGCCAGGTGGTGATGGTGCACGTGCAGGAGCGTTGCCTGGGGGACGTGTTCGAGCTGGTGCGGCCGCGGCTGGGTCTCCCCATTCGGGGGATGCACAACGGGATGGGCAGAGGAGATCGTGAAGAGATCAAGGGTGATGAATCCCACCAGCACCCCCTCCACCATGAACCGGCCCTCAACCATTGCCATGACCCTCGGCGGCGGCCTTCTCGCCGGAGCCCTGATCACCTACGGCAACGTCGTCGCCAACCCCAGGAAGGATCCCCGCTTGGCCGAGCGTGTGGAAGCCCAGGCCCTTGCCGGCCAGGCCCAGGGGGTATCCGCCCCCTCTGCTGTGGTCGAGCGCTACTCCTGCGAACTGGCCACCAGGTTGCAACTCCGCGAACCGAATTCGTATCAGCCGATCAGCTTTGAGCAGGCGAGCGATGACGCGGCCCTGGTGTTCCGCAGCCGCGATGGCTCCGGCGGATCCACCCAAGGCAAGGCGGTCTGCACCAACGAAGGCGACGGCGTTCGCTCGAGCCTCGTCGCTCAGCACTGAACACCCCGACCCAACTGGCGGCACTGGAAGCCTGACCAACACCATCTCCATGAACACCAAAAACTCCCTCCTGCAACGGCTCCTGACCATCGCCCGGCCCTCCCCCGGCGAACGCGCCCGGGCTGGTGTGGTCTGCCTGATCGGGGCGGCCTTTGCCTTCATCTCAGCCTTCTTCAGCTACGCCCTGCTCTGGCCCGCACTGCTGGCGATCTGCGCCTTGAGCATCGCCGGTGCACTGCTGCTCCTCTCCGTGGAGTAGCAACGATTGAGCAGCCCATGGCTCCCGGTGGGTAGGAGTCAGCCGCTGCCCTTGATGCAGGCTTAAGAACACAAGCCGAGAGGCCGTTGCCTTTTACAGCCACTTAGATTCAACCAATCCTGGATTTCAGCTTTCGTGGTTTTTCAGAGATCTGAATTGCTCAGATCCATCGCCCCCCATGTTGTCGCCGCAGCGGGGCTGCTCCTGGCACCGCTCGCCGCAGGCGCCGCACCGAATGGAACATGGCTGTCGCAGCCGCAGATCTGGTTTTACACCTCAACCAATGGAATCAGCCAGGTCATGGCTCAGATTCGCGCCGTTCACTACAACGTGGTGTTTCTGGATTACCGCAAGGTGTCCGATCCAATGCAACAGCAGGTTGCCCAGGAAGCCCGTCGGCAAGGATTGATGCCTGTGGTCTGGGTGCAATCCCCTCAGTACCGCTCGCTGACCATCCCAGACCTGCTGCATGAGGCCCGCAACGGTGATGGAATCCAGGTGGATGATCACTTTTTGCAAACTACAGCCTGGCCGATTTCTATCGGCTTCGTCAGCTCTACACCAAGCCGATTTTCTGCAGTATCCAGCCCTTCCAGGCTGGACTGGTACCTCCCGGCGGCTGCAATCAGCTCGACGTGCAGTGCTACACGGCGCAGACATTCCAACAATGTGTCAAAACGGCCGACCGACTGGGGGCGGTGGTCAGCTTGTCGGCGACGCACACCCTTCGCTATCAAACGACGTTGGGTGCACGTCTGTTCAATACGTTTCTCTGGCCGGGGTGAGCAGCGCGGCTGAACGGCTCCAGATGGCTGGCGGCCAGGGGCCTCGACGTTCAACTGGTTCAGGCTTCAAGGATCAGGGAGATCGCGACTGGGCATGGGTCTCCTGGAGCTGATTCGCCGACCGGAGCTCAGGTCAGCCGCGCTGGCTTCTGCTGAGCGGGCGCGATCCCCTGTGAGGGGGCCACGGGAGCGTCAGCCACATCCGCAGAGTCAAGGATGGCCGGCGTCCTGCTGGCGCATCGCCTCAGCCACCTCAGGAAAGTGCTTGTCGATGCAGGCCTCACACACCCCATGGGTGAAGGACACATCGGCATGCTGCTTGATGAAGGCCTCCACACTCGACCAGTAGCCCGCGTCGTTGCGGATCGCCTTGCAATAGGAACAGATCGGGATCAGCCCCTCGATCAGGTTGATTTTCTCCAGGGCCTCAGCCAGCCGGGCGGACACGCGCCGCAGCTCCAGCTCGGTCACCACCTGGCGGGCGATCCCCTCCAAGGCCCGGATCTGGGCGGCGTTCAGCTCCCTCGGCCTGTGGTCGATCACGCAGAGGGTGCCCAGGGGCAAGGCCTCCGGCGTCAGCAACGGGACGCCCGCATAGAAACGGATGTTGGGCTCCGAGGTCACCAGGGGATTGGCGGCGAAGCGCGCATCGAGGTGGGTGTCCTCAATCACCAGGATCTTGTCTTCGAGAATGGCGTGGGCACAGAAGGAGACGTCCCGGCTGGTTTCCGTGGCCTCCAGGCCGAACGTCGATTTGAACCACTGACGGTCCGTGTCGACCAGGCTGACCAGGGCGATGGGCACATCGCAGATGTAGGCCGCCAGTGCGGTCAGATCGTCGAAGGCCCGCTCGGGCGCTGTGTCGAGGATGCGGTAGTCGCGAAGGGCTTCCAGCCGCTCGTTCTCTCGCTCGCTCAGTGGCGCCTTCATGGGCATCAAACCGAAGGATCCTGATGTCCCTTGGCCCCATTGTCGGGGCCACTCCCCCGGCTCAGCAGCGGCTTCACGTTTCCTCACCGCTCCCCTGCCCCGACCAGGGACTCAGATCAGAGCCTCAGATCAGAGCCGCTGGTGCAGCTCGATCACGTTGCGGTCGGGATCCCGCAGGAACAAACCGCGGGCCTGGCCGCCGAAGTCCACCGGCCCGGCGCTGGGCTCCAGGCCCACGGCCCGCAGCTCCTTGATCGCGGTGTCCAGGTCGTTGCAGAGCAGGGCGAAGTGGGTGAGGCCCGCCGGTTTGTCAGGGCCGTCCATCAGCACGTTGGCCGCGGTCGCCGTGGGCGCATTGAGGATCAGATTGAGTTCCAGGCCGCTGGGGTGGCTGAGGATCGCCACCGGTTCAAGGCCGATCGGCCCAGCCACGAACTGAAAACCGAGCCGGGCGTAGAAGGCCGCCGATCGCTCCAGGTCGTGAACGCGGATCCCGATGTGGGCCAAGCCACCGAGGCCGGAGAGCACCGTTGGAACGCCAGTCGGAGGCGGGGTCGTCATGGCATGCGCTCCCTCAGGGGAGCTCGGTGGACGTCAATGGTGATGATCACACTGGAAGGCCCCGGTGCGCGCTCACACCAGCGCAGGCGCCACCTGGGGCAGGCCGTTGGCGCCATAGACCCGCTCCAGCACCAGCTCCCGGCCGGGCGTGCTCTGCCAGCGGAGCGTCACCGCCAGGGAGTCGCCGATGCGCCGCTCCAGCGCTGTGGTGAGGGTGAGGTCGGCGCTGAGCTGCCAGGTGCAGGCAGGGCCATCGACCCCCTCCAGGACCGCCGCCCGCAGGGCGCCGCCGGAGCCGGATCCGCCAGTCCGGGACGGGCCTCCACCACCACCACCACGCTCTCGAGCCGTTCGGCGCCGTGGCGCACCACCACCCGCCGGCGGCGCTCGCCGTCCACCAGGCAGAGCTCCATCACCGCGAACCAGGGACCGGTCCTGTCGGGGCCGAGGCTCCAGTGGCCCTCGGGGCTGATCGCCATCAGATCCGGCGGCTCGGCGAAGCCCATCGTGGCCACCTTGCCGGTGTTCAGGTAGGTGAGGGCCGCTTCGATCTGGCCGCCGCTCTCCTGCACCAGCAGACGTGTGCCGAAGCGCTCGCTCTCAACGCCGCGTCCATCCAGACGGATGAAGCAGCCCTCCCAGACGCCGGCGTTGTGGGCCAGCAGGACGGATCGGCGATCGAAGCTGGACACCGGCGGGGGAGGGGCGAAAGGATCTCGATGGTGGCGGGGATCGTGGTGAACAGCGTTGCTGGGCCGTCACCAGCACGGAGATCAACGGCGCCCGTTGACGATCACCGGATTGCCGCCCCCAGCCGCCCCCGGCAGGGCGGGCACCACCGAGGTCTGGCCATCCCACTTATCGAGGAACAGTTTGTAGAGCACCTGGTCATCGAGGCTGGAGTTGAGGGTCTGGTAGCGCTTGGCCTCCTGTTCGGCGATCAGCACCTCGGTCTGGGCCCGCAGCAGCTGTTGCTCGGCGATCTGCTTCTGCTCGATCGCGGCGCGGTACTCCTCGGCGATCTGCAGGCCGGTCAGATCCAGACCCTGGACGGTCACGTAGTCGAACTTGCGCAGCTCATCGGCGACCTTCTCCTGCACCAGTTCGGAGATGGAGTTCCACTCCGTGGCGATCGTCACCAGTTCGTACTGGGAGAACACGGACTTGAGCGCTTTGAGCAGCGAGGGCTGAATCACCCGCGGATAGATCTGCTGGTCGTCCGTGGCGATCGTTTCGTAGACGCGGCCCGCCTCGTCGGGCTTCATGGCGTACTTCCACCGTGGCGGTGGCCTGGATCACCTGCAGATCCTTGGTGAGGGTGGAGAACTGCTCCGGCTTCCACCTGGGTGCGCACATCGAACAGCGAGGTGTTCTGGGCCAGGGGGATCTTGAAGTTGGCCCCCGGCTGCCTGGGCACTCCGGTGACCTTGCCGAGGGTGGTGACCACCGCGACGGTGCCCGCCGGAACGATGAACACCGTCTGGGTCAGCAGCAGCAGGACGACCAGAATCGCCGCAACGGTCAGCTGCCAGAGGCCACCGAAGCCGTTGTCTGCGCCGGAGCGCATCGGAGATTGCATGGGCGGCCTGAATCCTTGGGGGTGCGACGACCCTAGGGGGATGGGCCCGCCGGCGAGCCTCTGGCCGGGGCTTGCTCGCTGCCGCTGGGGGGATGCGTTCACCTCTGTGACAGGTGCCCTCAAGGCCTCAGGTGCTGTTGGCGTGAGGCATGACGTTCCCTAGCGTTGCTTTCTCTGGTGCAAGGGCACGGTGCAGGAGAACCATCTCGTCAAGGACTGCCTGCGCCGCCAGAACGGTGCGCTGCTGTTCATGGCACCGGAGTGGAGCGAGGCCCAGCGAGCGGTGCCCTGCCAGATCGTGGATGTCTTTGCGCTGCAGGTGGTGACGGGTTTCACCCGTGATCCGCAAGGGACGTTGCTGCTGGAGGCCCATCCCTCCGTGGCGGCGGGCCGCAGCTGGTCGCTGTCCAAGGCCGCTCAGCTGGCGCGGCTTGACGCCAGACCCGAGCGGTGGGTGGTGCTGCAGCGGAACAACAGAGCCTGGGGGCTGTTCTGGGCAGGTGGCGGACTGCATCGCTGCCGCCAGGAACTGCTGGCCAGCTCGGAATCGCCAGCACTCAGCTCAGCGATCGTTCCGGTCACTCCGGAGGCCGTGCTGCGGCTGGTCCTCAATCTCGATGTCGACGACACCGCCCCCGCCGCGACGGCTCTTCTGACCCATGCCCCGCTTGCCGTCGTGGGTGGTTCCGGAGTCCTGAAGGCCGTGCTGTGGACCTCCCTGGCCTGGCTGGCCGTGCTGGCTCTGACCGCGGCCGGCTTCCTGGGAGTACTGCGCGAGCAGGACCGCAAGCTGGAGCTGCTGCTGGAGCGGCTGCCCGCACCGGCTGCGCATCGCTGATCTGACCTGCTGAGCTGAATGGCGGAGCTGCCCCGCACGCAGGACCCCAAAGGCAAGCCGGTGGACGCCGGCCAGTGCCATGGCTGGTTCGCCGAGCGCCTGCGAGCCCCAGGATTGATGGGGTGGGGCCCAGGAGTGAGGTTTGCCGTACTGACACAACGGCCCAACGGATCTATACATGAATCAGAGGCCTCGACCAGGGCGGTTCCAACCAGTTCCCTGCAACCGGCCCGAGGGCGCCCGACACGGGGCGCCCTTTTCATTGGCTCCAGGAACCCCACCGTCACCTGCCCATGGGCAGCGCCAGCGCCAGCAGCAGCGCCAGCAGCCACCAAGGGATCAGAGCCGTGACACCATCGCGGACCAGGGCCCGATCGAGAGGCGGCGATCACCGATCGGAGGGAGGTGGAGCCATGGTGGAGCCATGGCCATCAAGGGAGCGTTCGAATGGATTCACCAGCCGCGGAGAAAGCCTCCGACTATCCCCGGCCCCCGGCCCTGCGGGTCTGCCACTCCCATGTGCTGGTGCGGGCCCTCGGTGAGCTGCTCTGCGACACCCGGCAGTCGTTGCAGGTGCTTGAGACCTTCCATCCACCCACCTACTACCTACCACCGGAGTCGATCGCGCTGCAATGGCTTGAGCCGGTGCCCGGCCGCAGCTTCTGTGAGTGGAAGGGTGTGGCCCATTACTTCGATCTGGTGGTGGGGACGCGGCGGATCGAGCGGGCCCTCTGGCACTACCCCGAGCCGAGCGCGGCCTTCGCGGCCCTGGCGGGCTGGTTTGCCCTCTATCCAGCCCAGATGGACGGTTGCTGGGTGGATGGGGAACGGGTGCGCCCCCAACAAGGGGGCTTTTATGGCGGCTGGATCACCAGTGCCGTCAGCGGCCCGTTCAAGGGAGATCCCCTCCACCCGGAGCTGATCTGAGGCCACCCTTCCCCGATGGGCAGCCGCCAGCCCAGGAGCCCTGAACTGGTGCATCAACGGGGCAACCCCTGGCCCTGTGCAGGGTTGATCCCGCCCTGGGAAGGCCAAGATGTTTTGAGCGCAGATAGGATCGATTCAAGCCACTGTTGCCGCTCACTTGAACAAATTTGCTGGCCCCCTGCGCAGGGCTTTGATCTATGGCCTGATCAGCTATTTAGGGCTTGTTCTGATCAACAACTCAGAGCTGGATCTCCCCAATATGTGGATAGCTTATCTGCCGATGTTCATCGGCGTCTATGTGATCACGCAATGGCTGGATCGGAGGTTCGGGGGCTGAGAGCCTCGGCTGTGGACGCGTCTTGATCCATCGAGGACCAGGCGCTGCATGGTCAAACTCCGCCCCGTGGCGCCGCCCCCGCCGATCACGGACCGGCCGTGGGGTGCTCGAAGCTGATGGGCTGGGTTGGTCGACCATCACCCAAGGGGATCTGATCCGCCTGGCGGAGCAGGAGCAACAGGCCTTGCTCCTAACGCTGGGGGAACAGGAACTGGATCTGGGCCCGGATCGTCACGTCGCCGAAGAGATCGGGCTTCAGCACGTTGGCGTAGGCCTGCAGGGAGGCATTGATCGGCTGGCCACCCAGGCGGAACAGCCGACCCACGCCGCCCCCCACCGGCACGATCCACTACTCGCCACTGGGCGCCTGCCAGTTGGCGGTGATGACCGGCGAGGTCACCAGATACCAGCCGTTGGGCAGGTTGTAGTTGATGAACGGCTGCAGCAGAAAGGCGCTCACCGGGACGCGGTCGCTGGCGCCCGCGAACGACCAGACGTTGTTCAGGCTGCTGTCGCTGGCCGTGGGCAACACCAGGGTGGGGCCGAATCCGAAGGTCCAGGGCCCCCTGCCCTTGGGCACGAAGAAGAAGCTGGGGTTGAGATCACCGATGCCGCTTTGGGTGCCCGATGCGGTGGGTTGGCTCAGCAGCGGCAGGATCGTGCGGGTCACCAGGGTGAGGTCCTTGCTGAGCGCGAAGGGCACCACCGGCTGAATGTTGAGCACATTCAGGCTGTCCGCACCGTTCGGCCCGAGGCCCGGGGTGAGGTTGTACTGAAAGGGAAGGCTGACCAGGTTGGCGATCGGGTTCTGGGCCGCCGCCGCCAGGCCCTCGCTCTGGGCTGTGGTTTCGGCTGCGCTCGGCGCTTGGCTGGGTGCTTCGGTGGGGGTTGCTGTCGTCGCAGCGGTGGGCGGATCGGCCTGGGGCGGTTCTGCTGCGGCCGGGAGCATCGGAGCTGGCAGCAGCGTCGCGATGGCCAGAGCGAGCAGAAGGCGGACCATGCACCAGGGAGGGCAACGTCGGAGGCGGGATCCTAGGCCTGTCGTTCCAGACGATCTTGGAGGCCTGGCCGCTCAGCGCCCCCAGCCACCCAACAACCCCGATGGGACTGGGAACAACGACAGCAGGGAGCACGATCGCGAGAGCCGTCGTCGTGACCATAGGTTGAAGCCCGATCCGATGGCGAGGGCCTGGCTACGGCACCACCACGCGGGGCGACAGGTTGAGCTGGCGGATGCGCCGGGCAAAACCACGATCATCAAACGAGGCGATCGTCTCGCAGTGGCGGCAACTGGCGTGATGCAGGGCGTCGGCGAAATCAAGACCGGAGCGCAGGCCGGCCACCGCCTGCTCCTGGTCCGGGCGGTCTTCGATCTCAAGGCAGGGGTGGCTGAGCAGCTGATCCAACACCTGCAGCACCTGCTCCACCGGGAAGCCGTAGTAGCCCCGCAGCACCCACTCAAGTTCCAGGGTCACGGTCTTGGGCAGAAACAGATCCTGGCCGGATTCGATCAACTGGCGAGACGCCTGACGCTGGGCTTCGGTGGCGGCATCGCCCCTGGCTTCCTCCACGAAGTAGCGGGCCAGCACATTGGTGTCCAGCCCGATCATGGCCGCAGCAGGCTGGCGGCATCGAAGTCGACCGGAACGGGCGAGCGCTGGCTTTTGAGCAGTCCGAAGCCGCTGGCGGGCAGGGGCTGCTGCGGCCGCCAGGGCCGCAGTTCGATGTGGTCGCCCACCAGCTGGAAGCTGACGCAACTGCCCCGGGCCAGACCGAGTTGCTGGCGCAGGGCACTGGGGATGGTGACCTGCCCCTTGCTGGTCATCGAGCTGGTGCTGGAGGGATCCACGACCGAACGCCAAGGAGTATTACCAAGTAAGAATAGCGGGCCTGCTTACGGCCAACGGCCGCTGGCCTTGGCGATGGCGCCGCTGCAGCTCTCATAGCAAGCCGTTCCCCACAGACGACGACCCAGAGAACAAGCGGCTGTGGTTGCTTGCCCTGATTGGTGATCTTGTTGAGCGGCCATACACCACCAATGAAGCGGTGCTGGAAAGGGGCTGTGAGCTCGGCGAGGTTGTCGTGGCTGATCGGGAGCGTGCTCACGACAAAGCCCGGTGACGAGGCCACTGGGCTCTGAAGCAGTTGGGTTGGTGGGGGCGGAGCTGCTGACGCTGGCACCTGAGGCGAGGCCGTTAACGGTGCAGTGGACGGCGACAACGTCACACGCCGGGGAAGTCAGTGATCCGTCGAGAGTGTTGGAGCAGGGACCGGATCGTCAGCGCGCTCCTGGCTGATGCTCAGGTGGGGTGTCTTCCATGCTTTGGAGCCTCCCGGTTGTCGATGCACTCACCATCGTCCGGCCCTCTGGCAGGAGCCATAGGGGTTTATGCCTGACTCGGCCAGCCCCGGATCCTGGCCTGCCGGTGCGCCTCCTGAACCGCCTCGACGCAGCGCTTGGCCCTGCGCTTCAAGTCGTCCTGGCCCTGGGCCCGCAGCAGGTAGGCCTCCATCGCCTCGGCGGTTTCGATCACCGTCAGCAGCCCGCTGGTGCGCTCACCGATGGAGGAATCGTTCAACAAACGGCTCACCAGGTTCAGCTCCCAGAGCTTCGCTCCCATGCCGCCGGGCTGGAACAGCTGCTGGTGCAGCACATTCAGGCAGCTCGCCTTGAGTGCATCCAGCTGGCCGGGCCTGAGGCGACGGCTGTTGGGCAGGTCTTCTGCGGGGCCAGCCTCGACACTCCAGCTCAGCCCGGTGCCGGGCAACCCCACCGTGGTGCGGGCGCCGCCGGAGCGCGCTACGGGAATGTTGAAGGAGGCCCCAGGACCACCGAGCGAGATCGAGCTGAGGCCTGTTTTGGCGAAGTTGAAGCGCAACGGGCCCAGACGGGCGCTGCGGCGGTAGCGGAAGGGCATGGGAGCGCACCGACTCAGGGGCCAGGGTGTAGGCCGATCTTGCCGCCCCCTGCCTGGGGTCAGGTGAGGGCCTTGCGCGCCACCAGCCCGGCCCTCAGCCCATGGGCTCCAGCTGGACCAGCCCTAGAGCCTCAGCTGCCGAGCCGTCTCTGCCGCGGCGCGGAACACCAGGGAATGGCGCTCGACCAGAGGCTCCAAGGCGTCGTAGCCGCCGCCGATCACCGTGGCCACAGGGATGCGCCGCCTGAGGCAAAGCTCCAGCACCATCCGGTCGCGCAGCAGCAGACCGGTGTCGCTGAGGGAAAGCCGGCCCAGGCGGTCGTCGCGGTGGGGATCGACGCCGGCGTTGTAGAGCACCAGATCAGGCTGCACCTGCTCCAGCAGTTCAGGGATCCCTCCCCCTACCGCTGCCAGATAGGCGTCATCGTCCAGCCCATCGGCCAGGGGCAGGTCATGGTCGCTGGTCTGCTTGTGCAGGGGAAAGTTGCTGGCGGCGTGGGCCGACAACGTGAACACGCGCGGGTCACCGGCAAAGATCGCAGCGGTGCCATCCCCCTGATGCACGTCCAGGTCAATCACCATCACCTGGCGCACCGCTCCCTCGGCCAGCAGAACCCGTGCGGCCACGGCGACGTCATTGAAAATGCAGAACCCGCTTCCGTAATCCGGGAAAGCGTGGTGGGTCCCACCAGCCAGATGGCAGGCCAGTCCCTGCTGCAGGGCAAGCCTTGCCGTGAGAAGGGTGCCCCCACGGCCAGCCAACTACGCCGCACCAGGGGCCCGGTGGCGGGCAGGCCGATCCGCCGCTGCTCAGCCGGGTTGAGTTGATCGCGGGAGAATGCTTCGTGATACGGCCTGCTGTGAACCAGCTCGAGCTCCCGGCGGGAGATCGGCATCGGTGCATGGAACTGTTCGGGATGGGCCAGATCGTGCCGGAGCAGATACTCGTTCAACAGCCTGAACTTCGCCATCGGAAAGCGATGACTGCTCGGCAGTGGCACGGAATAAGCCGGGTGGTACACCAGTGCGGGACGCATCAGCGGCACGTCTGCATCGATGGCAGGCGCACTCGATGAGCGCAGTTTGCTGCCATGCGGACATCACAACCATCACAATAACCAGACATTTTAACAAGCATCGTCCATAGGATTGGTCACTTCGTTTGGGAGCCTACCGCCGTGGAATTGGTGAGGCTGGAGCCATTGGAATGGATGCTGATCGGGAGCCATCCCATGGGCACGGTGCTAGCGCTGGGTCAGTGCCTCATGGAGGCCCACACTGAGCACCAGAGCGACCAAGCTGATCAGCACGAACTTTGCAGCAATCGCCAGAGAGAGCGGCACCACAATGAAGGCGACCATCACAACCAGAGGTTGGTGAAATAGATAGATGGAAAAGGCCACTCGATTGCCATAGAGCAGGATGGGGTGGCTGCTCGTGCGATAGGGCCGTGCCAGAGAATGCAGGGCCAGGACCCAGCACCAGCTGTTGAAACCTCGAAAGGCCTGATAGATCATGTAAGGCGCCGAGTAGGCACGCTCCGGCGCCCGCTGGGTGATTTCAAGGGCCAGCAGGAGCGCCATTCCCAGCCCGGCCGTGGCACAGAGGAGCCACCTGTGCTGATCCAGCACCGACCACAGCCCGGTGCGACAGCAGAACAGATAGCCATAGAGAAAGTATAGAAAATAGAGCAGTAGATTAGCCCAGTCGTCGTAGAGGTTCTGAAAGCCGATCCAGTGGGGGCGTAACAGGGCCTCGACCGCCATCAATGGCACGGCCAGGAGGATCAAGGATCCCACGCCTTGGGTGATTGGATCCAGCGGAAGCCTGACGCTCACCGCGGTGAGCTCGCTGAGCTTCAGCATGAGCGGAAGGCAAACGATCGAGATCACGAGCAGATAGGCCAGAAACCAGAGATGGGCCCATTCGAACAGACCGGCCGGTCGGATTCCAGCAAAGAAGTGGGGGTAGAACTCCAGAAAGTTGCCCTTCTCTCGGCCAGCCTGCAGCTCGTGTGCATACACCTGAGGTGGAACAAGCACCAGAATTCCAATCAGCAGGGGCACCAGAAGCCGCCGCAGACGTTGGCGAAGGTACTCCCCATGGGTGCGGGTCTGAAGGGAATACCAGCTGGCTGCACCGGCCAGAAAGAAAAACAGTGGCATGTGCCACTGGTACACGAAATGGATGAACACACCCAGGCCGGCACTGCTTTGTGCATTGACCACATAGAAACGGCCCAGTTCCCCTTCGTAGAACACAGCAGCTGAGTGAAAAGCGATCAGCAGCAAGACAGCCAACAACCGCAGCCAATCCAGATCATGGGAACGGGGCAAGGGGGCATGGGCGCCTTAAGAGTTCCCTCCCGCCGCATGTCGCAGTCAGTGACTTCGCCCATGATTCAGTTTAAGCCCGATGCATCAAGCTGTGCCGGCAGAGGGGCCGCAGCCCGGCAGCACGGCGATTGGTGCTTATGAACGCATGCAGGAGTTGCGGCGCCAAGGTCATACGTCTATGGATGGGAATACTGGTCGCGAAGTGAACACCTGCGCTGAATGGTCGGACACCAGCGCCTTCTTGCTCTGGCTGACCTCAGATTGAACGTCAGGGTCCAGCTGATTGATGCATCACCACCATGGGCCTCACCGGATCTGGTGCGAGCCAGCAGCTACCAAAGCAGCAAGGAAGGCGGCAGTCAGCACGCACAGCTGTCGGGAGGGCTGGGATTGCAGGATCTCGCCGAAGGATTGGATCGACAGGTGAACTTGGCCGACCAGCAGCTACTCCACATCCTGAATCGCACCCTTCTCCGGGCAAATCAATTCCGCCGCCTGTCGGACCTCGCTGAGCACCTGAAACAGCACCTTTGGTGATTCCTTGAGCAGCCCAATCCAGTGGCCCAGAACAGCGGCATGGCTCTCGATCTCGCTACCGATCTCCAGGCGATCACCCACCAGCACAGCCCCCAGCTCCTCGCGGGATTCAATCGATCGCCTGCAGATAGCAGGCCCGATCCCCCCGAAGCTCACCGGCACCGGCCAGGCCGCCACCCAGTTGAGATCAGAGGCGGCTCTGCTGCTTCGGCTCCGCAGCTGCCGTCACCTGTCACGGCCTGGCGCAGGGTTCCCCCAACTACCTTTTGCTGGCACGGCGACTGGGCTACCTCGCCAGGATTGGGCCATCGCTTCTCTCCAATGCTGCTGCCCAGCCCCTTCTGCCCCCTCACGGCCGCCAAGATCGCCGGCCTGCAGGCCATGGTGCTGCTGCTGCTCACCCTGCTGATCAAGGCTCGGGTCCAGATCAAGGCCGCCTCGGGCGCCCTGGGTCTGGCGACCCTCGCCGCTGGGGCCTTGGCCCTGAACCGCCGCCCAGCGCAAGCGGCATGACGGCGCTGCCGCCATGGCGGCCGCTGCTGCGCGGGGCCCGCGAGCGGGAAGGAAGATCACCAGCGGCCCGCTGGCTGCAGCTCGCCACTGTGGCCCCCGATGGCACCCCACGGGTGCGCACCCTGGTCTTCCGGGGCTGGGCCGATGGCGCCGCGTTGGATCTGTTCACCGATGGCCGCAGCGCCAAACCGGCTGAGCTCCGGCAGCAGCCCGCCGTTGAGCTGTGCTGGCTGCTGCCCAAAGCCCGCTGTCAGTTCCGCCTGCGCGGGGACGTTCTGACCTTGCCCACTGACCTGGAATGGGATGAGCGTCTTCGGCACTGGCAAGGTCTCACCCCCGCAGGACGCGCGCTCTGGGGCTGGCCCGAACCGGGAGCAGCGTTCGATGCCTCAGGGGGTTCCCATCAGAGCTAGCGGACGGCACTCCCTTGCCCGAGCATTTCCAGCTGCTGCGCATCGAACTGGCGCAGGTGGAGTTGCTGGAGCTACGGGATCATCCGCACCAGCGCCGGCGTTGGCGCCGAGACGACGGCTGGACCGAGGAGCGCCTGAATCCTTGAAGGAGGAAGCGGCCGCTGAGCACCTGAACCAGCAGGCACCCGCGTGAACTCCAGGACCAGCACCCCATGGGCCCAGGTGGCGCAGAACGCCGCTGGCAGTTGGCGGGCGCGATCCCCCCGAAGCGCACCGGCACCGGCCAGGCCCCCGCGCAGGCCACGGCAGCCCAAGCGCGAGACGGCCACGGTCGTTCGACTAGAGTGTATCCACACACTCGTACACACAAGTCGGCAGCCCATGGACGTGCTTCCCAGCCGGGTGTTCATGAACGGCAACAGCCAGGCCGTGCGCATCCCCGCCGAGTTCCGCCTCACCACCGACCGGGTGCAGATCACCCGCAGCCCCAGCGGTGATCTGATCATTCACCCCTGCCCGGCCCAGCGTGGCCAGGCCCTGCTCGACACCCTCGCGGGCTTTGAACCCAGCTTCGTGGCCAGCCTGGAAGCGCAGCAGGCAAGTCCGAGCGCGGTGCAGGACCGGGAGACCCTTTGATCTACCTGCTCGACACCAACATCCTCATCGACCTGATCAAGAACCGGCCGCCGCAGGTAGCTGAGCGCATCGATCAGCTCGCCGATGACGACAGCCTGGCGATGTCGTTCATCACCTGGGCCGAACTGCTGCGCGGTGCCGAGGGCAGCCAGCGCCGCGAAACCACCCTCCTGCAGCTCGAGGCCCTGGCCCGGCAGGTGCCGGTGCTCTATCCCGATGGCCCTGCCATCTGCCGCCATTACGCCGTGCAGGCCACCACCCTCAAGCGGCAGGCCACACCCATCGGCGGCAACGATCTCTGGATCGCCTGCCACGCCCTGGCCCTTGGCGCCACCCTGGTGAGCCACAACGGGCGTGAATTCGCCCGCATCGAGGGGCTGGCCCTGGAAGATTGGGCCGCAGCGGGATAACCGATGGAATGTCGCATGTCAGGCGACAACGAAGACTGAACCAGATCAATCACGCAGGCGACGATCGTCTCCAGCGGCGCACTTGAGTCAGTGAGGACGTCGGAGCGCCGCAGTCCTAGCCAACCGTCTAATGTAGTCACAAAAACAGCAGTGCCCATGGCTGATGTGGTCGCAAAGCAGGTGTCGGTGCGGGATCTCAAGACCCACCTCTCTGAGTGGCTGGCCCGCGCTCAGGCCGGTGAGGTGGTGGAGGTCACCTCCCATCGCAGACCCATTGCCCGCATCACCGCTGTGAAGCAGCCAGATCCATCCTCCTCGCCGCATCCGCTGCAGAAAGCGATCGATGCCTGCGTCATCACCTGGAGCGGCCAGAAGCCGGTCTTTCCACCGCCGGTGAAGTTGAACGATAGCGGCAAGCTCGTGAGTGAGATCGTGCTGGAAGACCGGGATTGAGCCGGTGATCCTGTTCTGTGACACCAGTGCGCTGATCAAGCTGCTGATCAGCGAGCCCGGCTCCGATCAGATGCTGCAAGCCAGCATGGAAGCTGAGGCGATTGCGGTGTGCCGGATCACCTGGGCAGAAGTCATGGCGGGCATGGCCCGCCGGCAGCGAGAGGTGCCCGGCGACGCCGTGATGCTCGAGCAGGCCCGCGAGCAACTGATCCAGAGCTGGCCGCTCTGCACGATCGTCGAGGTCAGCCAGAGCCTCGTCGAGACAGCCGGGCGGTTTGCTGATGTCTTTGCCTTGCGTGGCTACGACAGCGTGCAGCTGGCAGCAGCCCATGAACTGCAGATCAACAGTGAACAACCGCTGACCTTTGCCTGCTTCGATCGCCGGCTCAAGCAGGCTGCGGCTCTGCTGAAGATGGACGTTCTTTCGTGAGCAGAGACGCTCCAACCCTTTAGCCGCAGATCTACTCAGGGATGGGCGGGACCGTGCTGGTGGTCAGCTGGCAGGGGCAGACCGGCATCGTCGAGCAGCTCCACGCTTTCCTGCTCGTTTGGGTCGGAGCGGGTGACGATGGCGATCGCTGGCTCCGTGGCGCTGAGATTCACCAGTTGATGGGGTAGATCGGCTGGAATGAAGATGAAATCGCCGGCGCGGTTCACCACCCGCTGGCGCAGGCCGGCGCCATAGCGGGTTTCCACCGTTCCCTGCAGCAGATAGATCGCCGTCTCGTAGTTGCGGTGGCGATGAGCCCTTGCTCTGGCACCGGGCGGTATGACGATGCGGTTGAGCGAGAGTGTGCGGGCCCCGCTGTTGGCACCGGAGATGCCCACGAATCGCCCCAGACCCTGGCGGCTGTCGTGCTGCGTGGCTGGCCGCACCGTGATGACCCCGCCGTCGCCAGGACGGCCGATCACCTCGTCGGTGCGGACAGGCGATGCCTGCGCCAGCAGCCCCAGTCCACAGACCAGAGCCAGTGCACGGCCGTCAGTGACAACACCCACCTCTGCAATGGCCCCAATCTGTTCCAAATCAGGCGCAGACGGCTGGACCGGTCAAGCCCTTTGGGGGGTTGGTGAACCACCCAGCCAGAACCGCGCCATCGGTCCGGTCTGGCAAGAGCTGTGGAGAGGCAAGAGGTTCGATGGCTGGAGCACGAGAAGCGCTGGCGGCCCTGCTGATCCGAATCCTGTGGAGGTCAAAGCGCCTGTGCGGCGCCTTACGCCGTTGGTGCCCAGTTATCAACATGCAGACCGGGCACTTGGGCAAACTCACGGGTGTTGTTGGTGATCAGCGTGGCCTGCAGGCTCAGGGCATGGGCCGCGATCATCGTGTCGAGTGAACCAATCGGTGTACCCCTGCGTTCCAGCTCCGCACGCAGGTCGCCGTAGGCCCAGGCGGCGCGCTCGTCAAAGGGCAGGATCGTTAGTGGGGCCAGAAACATCTCCAGAGCCTGACGGTTGCGTGCCGATCCGCTCTTGGCAACACCAAAGGCCAGCTCGGCAGCTACCACACTGCAGAGGCCAATCTCTCCAAGTCGGTAGTTCTTGAACCGCTCCAGTACAGCTGCTGGTTTGGCATTGATGATGTAAATGCAGATGTTGGTATCGAGCAAGATCATGGGCTGATCGCTTCCCGGATCTGCTCCTCGGGTTGCTCGCGCGTGATCACGAACCCCGGCTCAAAGGCTGCCAGCCCTGCCTCCAGGGTTTGCCAGGGGTCATCGATCGGCAGCAGCAGCACACCGTTGCCGAAATGCTTCACAACCACCTCGTTGCCGCTGAAGCGGTAGTCCTTCGGCAGCCGCACCGCCTGGCTGCGGCCCGACTGAAACAGACGTGCGGTGTCCATCGGAGGCCCGGATCCGGTAGTGACCCATGGTAGCCACCACGGCTGGAACTTGGCCCATGGCGGCAAGCCCCCTGCCAGGCTGGTCGCCAGCTCCGCGCCCACGCCTTGCCATCCCTGCCCCCCGACCAGGATCCCGATGACTGGGCCGTTGATCGCGGCATGCCCCTGGGCCTGCGGCTGCTGGCCTTGGTGGGGGCGCTGTCGTTTGTGATGATCGGGATCACAAGCCTGCTGCCGCTGTTTCAACCCCAGAAGCCGCCTTCCCTGCCCGAACCCCCGAAGGCGGCCCTGGGTTGATGGAGCCTGCGCCGCTGGGAGTCGAAGTGGCGATCGCCATGCTCGAACGGCAGGGCCGCTGGCTGCTGCAGCTCCGCGACGACCTCCCGGGCATCGTCGCGCCGGGGCACTGGGGGCTGTTCGGCGGCCATCTGGATCCGGGCGAAACGCCCGAGCAGGCCCTGCGCCGTGAACTGCTCGAGGAGATCAACTGGCAGGCCGGGGAGCTGCCCTTCTGGTTCCGCCACAGCAACCCGGCGCGCGTCGCCCATTTCTTTCGCGCCGATCTCACCGTGCCGCTGGAGTCCCTGCAGCTGCTGGAGGGCCAGGACCTGGTGCTCGCCAGCACCCGGGAACTGAACAGCGGCCGTGTGTGGAGCCCGAAGCTGCGGCAGCACCGGCCCCTGGCCCCCTCGCTGTTGATCGCCGCCAGCGCCCTGGCGGCGCCCCCGCCACCCTGAGCTCAGCCGGCGGCACCGAACAGCCGCCCCACCGCGGCCGTGAGCGCCAGGGCGAACGTGCCCCAGAACAGCATCCGCAGGGAACCGCGCCAGAGGGAGGCGCCGCCGATCGAGGCCGACAGCCCCCCAGCAGCGCCAGGGCGACGATCGCATTGATCGTCACCAGCTCGGTGATCCGCCCGGCGGGGGTGAGCTCAAGGGTGAGCAGCGGCAGGCTGGCGCCGATGGCGAAGCTGGCGGCCGATGCCAGCGCGGCCTGGATCGGCCGGGCCCGCAGAATCTCGTTGAGGCCCAGCTCATCGCGGGCATGGGCGCCCAGGGGGTCATGGAGCGTGAGTTGCTCGGCCACCTGCCGGGCGAGGCCGTGATCGAGGCCCCGCCGGATGTAGATCTCCGTCAGCTCGGCGAGTTCACCAGCAGGATCGAGGGCCAGTTCCTGGCGCTCCTTGGCCAGGTCGGCCCGCTCGGTGTCGGCCTGGGATTGCACCGAGACGTATTCCCCCGCCGCCATCGACAGCGCCCCGGCGACGGTGGCCGCCACCCCCGCCACGAGCACCTGCTCCTTGGCTGCCCCGGAGGCGGCGATGCCCACCACCAGGCTGGCCACCGAAATGATGCCGTCATTGGCCCCCAGCACCACGGCACGCAGCCATCCGGCGCGGTGGGAGCGGTGCCCCTCGCTGCGTCCAGCGTCGTGGCTCATCGTTCTCTGCGCTTGCCTCGGTGCAGCATGGCGCCTGGGGCCGATCAGTCGTGGCCTGTGCCGTCCTCCTCCGCCGCAGGCAGGCTGCCGCGGAACTGCTCGGAGAGCAGCGAGCGCTGGTATTCGATCGACAGCGAGGACAGATGGTGCTTGGCCGCCTTGTGCAAGCGGGGGTCGATCTGATCGAAGGTGCGACCGCTGGGCACCTGCATCCCGGCCACCAGACGCAACACATCAAAGAGCCGCACCTGGTCGTGCTGCCAGGCCTGGTAGTCGATCGCGGCGGCATTGAGATCCTGCTCGGAGACCTTCCCGAGCTCCAGGGCCTGGTGCAGTCCCTGGAGTTGGGCCAGCCGCGCCGAGGTCACCAGGGCATGGGCCGAGCCAAGGGCCGCCAGGGCATCGGTGGCCTCGCGCTTGAGCACCGAGAGATTGCGGCTCTGGACCGCCCGCTCCATCGACAGCGGCAGGCGCACCCCCGGCCGCATCGGGATCGGCGCCGCACTGGGGCCGGCGGACTCCAGCGCGCCGGGGAGCGGGTCCGCCATCAAAAGCTGGGCCTGGTCCGTTGGCTGGGCCTCAGGCTGGGTCTCAGGGGCAGGCTGGGCCTGCAGGGCTGAGCCCCAGCGCACCAGCAGATTTCCAAGTTTGTGGCCGTAGGCCCTGGGCGTCCATTCCATCGCATGCACTCACCTAGGGACCAATCTGCAGGCAGAGGGACGCCAGGGGAAGGGGAAACCCGCGCCGGGGCCGCACGGTTTGCCGCATCGTGCCCAGCAGCCGCCTGCAACCGCTGATCACCCGGGTGAAAAGCCTTCCACCAACCCGACCACTCCGCCAGCCCCAGGCCGCCTGGCGCCGGCGGAGATCGACCTACGGTGGCTGGGGCGATCCAACAGCCACAGCCAACGATGGATCCCGCCGGCACCAGCAGCACTGATGTGGCCTCCCTGCGCCGGGAGTACCGCCTGGCCGGACTGCGCCGGGCTGATCTGGCGGCCGATCCCATGGCCCAGTTCCGCCGCTGGCTCGCCGAGGCCAGCGCCGCCGAGCTGCCGGAACCCAACGCGATGGTGCTCTCCACCAGCGATGGGTCCCGCTGCAGTTCACGCACGGTGCTGCTCAAGGCCTTCGACGGGCGGGGCTTCGTGTTCTTCACCAACTACGGCAGCCGCAAGGCCACCGACATCGCCGCCTGCCCCCAGGTCAGCCTGCTGTTTCCCTGGTACGCGCTCGAGCGCCAGGTGGGGGTGATCGGCCGCGCCGAGCGCATCAGCCTGGGTGAATCCCTCGCCTACTTCGCCTCGCGGCCCCACGGCAGCCGACTCGGGGCCTGGGTCTCCCAGCAGAGCGAGGTGATCAACTCGCGCACGATCCTGGAGCTGAAGTGGGAGGAACTGCGGCGCAAGTTCGCCGGAGGTGAGGTGCCCCTGCCCGATTTCTGGGGCGGCTTCCGGGTGGTTCCCCGTGAACTGGAGTTCTGGCAGGGAAGGGAGAACCGACTCCATGACCGCTTCCGCTACGGGCGCAGCAACGGCGAGGAGGCCTGGGCGATCGAGCGCCTGGCCCCCTAGGGCCCGCAGGCCAGCCGGGCCGTTCAGCCGCCTCGGCGGGCCAGTCCCGTGCGTCTGCGCCAGCGCCGCAGCGCCACCAGCGACCAGATCCCCTCCGCTACCGCGAACGGCCAGGCACCCGCCAGCAGCCCGTAGACCCCCGAGGCCAGGCAACCGGCGGCGAACACCAGCACCCAGAACGGGGCGCGCTCCTCAAGGGCGTAGGCGATCAGCATCACGGCCACGGCCACCACGCCGAACAGGGTGAGTGGATCGAGAGCCATGGCGAGCGCAGGGGAAAGGGCTGGTGAGCTTGGCCCGTTGGCAGAGGAGGCCGTTGTGGTGTGAATCCGCGCCTAGCTTGGCCGCAAAGGGGGCGCCGGGCGGAGCGCAGGGATGGCCTTGACGGTGGGGATCGATGGGATGGGTGGGCTGGCGGACATGGCGGACATGGTTTTTTCGATGGGAGTTCAGGGGTTCACACCGCTGATCGACGGGCTGATCGTGTTCGGGTTGATCCTGGCCCGCTACTTCCTGGTGGCCGGCGGTTCCTACCTGCTGCTCTACCGCCCCGGCGCCACCCCGCAAGCGATCCCCCAGGCGCCACCACAACGACCCTCGGCGGTCTCGATCCGCCGCGACATCGTCCTCTCGGTGCTCTCGGCCGGGGTGTTCGCCCTGGCCACCCTGGTCCTGCTGGCGGCCCATCGCCACGGGCTGACCCGCCTCTACACGGAGGTGCCGGAGCCCCTGGGCGGCCTGGCCTACGGCCTGGCGAGCTACCTCCTGGTGCTGCTGTTGCAGGACGCCTGGTTCTATCTGACCCACCGGCTCGTCCACCTGAGCGCGCTCTACCCCTGGATGCACCGGGGTCACCACCGCTCCCGCTGCCCCAACCCCTGGACCTCCTTCGCCTTCGATCCCCCCGAAGCGGCGGTGCAGGCCCTCTTCCTGCTCGCGGTGGTGGCCCTGATCCCGCTGCACCCGATCACCCTGATCGCCGTGCTCACCACCATGACCGTCTGGGCTGTGGTCAACCACCTGGGCCTGGACCGGCTGCCCACGGCCTTTCCGCACCACTGGCTGGGCCGCTGGTTGATCGGGCCCAGCCACCATGCCCTGCACCACAGGCGCCCGGCGGTGCACTTCGGCCTCTACTTCCACCCACCTCGATCGCCTGTTCGGCAGCGAGGATCCCGCCTACGTCAGCTCCCTGGGCACCGCTGCGCTGGGCGAGCCCGCCCTCAGCGACCCACGAGCAACGTGATCAGCCCCGAGAGCAGCCCGAGCCCGTGGAGGGCCAGGGGCACGGGCTCGCTGGGCGGGTAGGACGCCACCAGGCGCCGGCTGCCCAGGTGCTCCTGGGCGAAGTAGAGGGCACAGACCAACGCCCCCGCCACAGCCAGCAGTTGCCAGCCATGTTCGAAGCTGGCGGCCGCGAAACCCGGCCCGCGCCAGATCAGATGCTGGGCCAGGTGAAACACGCGCAAGGGCAGATCGGCGCTGAGCACGAACACCACGAACAGGGCCAGGAACTGGCGCAGGCGACGAGCGAACTCCGATCCCATCGATCCCCCCAGCTGAACCCACCCTGGTCAGCCCGGTCACCAATGGCACAGGCCATCGTCACATCGGTGGGGGCTCCGGGGCGGCAACAGCCAACAATGGGTTCAACTCCTCACCCACGCCCATGCCCCCCGTTCCAGCCTCGCCCTGTTCCTGGCCACCGCCGGCCTGGTGGCGGGGGTCAGCGCCTGCGGCAAGACCCCCGAACCGACCATGGCCCCGGAGAACGCCAAACCCGAAGCGACTGCCCCCGATCAGTCGGCCCCCACGGCCAAGCCCCACGCCGCCAAAACCCCTGGCGCCAAGGCTCACGACGAGGGGAAGGAAGGCGGCGAGGGCGGCGAAGGGGGCGAAGGCTGATCAGGGCGAGGCCAAGGCGCCTCCGGCGCCTGGTCGGAACCGGGCCAGCAGCAGGGCGGCCGCCAGGGAGCAACTGGCGGATAAGCCGAAGGCCGCCGCTGGGCTGGCCGCCTGGTAGAGCCAGCCGAACAGGATCGACGCCGGCAGCAGCAGGGCCCCGGTGGTCAGGTTGAACCAGCCGAAGGCGCGGCCCCGCTGCTCCGGCGGGGCCAGATCCGCCACCAGCGCCTTCTCCACCCCTTCGGTGGCGGCCATGAACAGGCCATAGAACCCGAACAGGGCAAACAGGGCCATGCCCCCCAGCCTCAAGTTGCCGAGCAGCAGATAGAAGAGTGCGTAGGCGCCGTAGCCGCCCACCAGCAGTTGCCAGCGGCCCACCCGATCCGACCAGCCCGCCAGCGGGGCCGAAAACAGCATCGCCACCGCTGACACCGCCGCCCAGAGCAGCGGCACCTGGGCGGGGGGCACCCCCAGCTCCTGGGCCCGCAGCAGCAGGAACAGGTTGGAGGAGTTGCCCAGGGTGAACAGGGCCACCACCGCCAGGTAGCGGCGCAGCTCAGGCGGCAGGGATCCCACCCGCCAGTCGAAGCGAGCGGCGGGAGCCGCCGCCGGCGCGGTTCGGGGAGCAGGCCCCGGGCGTTCCCGCAGGCTCAGGGCCAGGGCCACGCACAGGGCCCCGGGCAGGGCGGCCCCGAGGATGATCTGGCGCAGGGGCACCTGCTGGGCCAGCAACAGTGCCGCCACCAGCGGACCGATGACGGCGCCGGCGTTGTCCATGGCGCGGTGCACCCCGAAGGCCAGCCCGCGCTGGTCGGCTCCGACGCAGCCCGCCAGCAGGGCGTCACGGGGGAGGTGCGCAGGCCCTTGCCGACCCGATCGAGGAAGCGCAGCAGCAGCAACGCCGGCCAGGAGGCCACCAGGGCGATCAGGGGGCGGGCCAGGGCCGCCAGCCCGTAGCCGCCCACGATCCAGGGCTTGGTCCTGCGGGTGCGATCGACCACCACGCCGGAGACGAGCTTGAGCAGGCTGGCGGTGGCCTCCGCCACACCCTCGATCAGCCCCAGGGCCCGGGGCCCCGCCATCAGCACGGAGCTGAGATAGAGGGGCAGCAGCGGGTAGATCAGCTCGCTGGCGCCATCGTTGACCAGGCTGATCAGGCCGATCAGCCACACCTCGCGGGGCAGCACCGCCAGTGGTTGGCGCATCCGGGGCGAGCGACGGGACAAGCGACGCTGGCGAGCCTGGCATGACTCCCCAGCCGGCATGTCCGTCGGTGCTCACCAAGGCAGCGGCGGCCCGAGGCCAGGGCGACAATCGCCGCAACCGCCGCTCCGCCGTGACGATCGCCCCGACACCCGCCACGGGGCCCATGGAGTCGCCCGCAGGTCAGTCGGCTGCAGGTCAGTGGGCCACAGGTCAGTCACCCATCGACCAGCCGTCGCTCGAGCCGCAGACCGGCGAGAACCCCTTCTCACCGGATCAGGTTCTTGACGGGCTGCGGGCGGGTCATCAACGCTTCCTCGATGGTCATTCGCTCCATCCCCACAGCGACCGGCGCCGGATGCTGGAGCTCGAGGAGGCCCAGCACCCGATGGCGGCGGTGCTGGGCTGCGCCGATTCGCGCGTGCCGGTGGAGCTGCTGTTTGACACCGGCTTCGGCGATCTGTTCGTGGTGCGCAACGCCGGCACCATGTCGTTCACGGCGGCGATCGCCTCGCTGGAGTTCGCCGTGGGCCACCTGGGGGTGCCCGTGATCGTGGTGCTGGGCCACGACCGCTGCGGGGCGGTGCAGGCGGCCCTCAACCCGAAGCTCACCCTCACCCCGAACCTGGCCCAGGTGGTGGGGCAACTGCGCATGGAGCTCAACAGCCTGGGGGTGAGCGACGACCTGGAGCAGGCCTGCCGCCACCACACGCTCAACTCCGCCCGCAACCTGGTGGATTCGAGCGTGCTGCTCACCGACCGCATGCGCGAAGGCAAATTGCAGGTGGAGGCCGCCTACTACAACCTGCACACCACCTCGATCGACTGGATGGGCACGGTGATGCCGGTGCGGTTCACGACGATCTGAGCCGAGAGCCTGGCCCTGACCCTGGAGCGTCAGCGGTGCGAACGGCGCCTGTTTCGTCGCGCTGGAAGCAGGACCGGCAGGGTTCCAATGGCCCCATCCCTCACCCGAACTCTGATCACGTTTCAAGGTCACCTCCTCTGGGCGTGATTACGGTTCTAATAGGCACCGTTCAAGCGCCATGCACTTCTGGGCACCCGAGATCGACCCCGCCCATCCGATGGATTGCACGCAGGCGGAGCGCTATGCCGTACAACGGCTGGATACGGGCGTGTATCTCACCGTCGGCGGAGACGATCAACACCTCACCGAGGTCACCTCGAGCAAGGACGCCTATCTGTTTCACACCCATGAGGCCGCCCTGCGGGCGGCGCTTGAACTGAACGAAGTGGGACAGGGCCCCCTGGATGTGGTGAAGATCGAGTGACCTCGCCTGAGCCACCCCAGTGGTTCAGCCGCGGCCCATGGAGGATGCTGGTCCCACGACGATGCAACACCCCATGAGTCCGGCCCTCGTTCGGCAGAAACCGAAACCGGCAGCCCAGCAGGCCAGCGGCTCCAACGCGGCCAGCACCAGAGGCTTCGGCGGCAAGGCCGCCGCGACACCGAAAGTGGCGGGCGGCAAGGGGCGGAAGCGCAAGGGAACGGGCCTGACGGCGGCCGATCGCTCGCCCCTGGGCAAGAGTCCGGATCTGGAGGCGATCGAAGCGCGGCACCTGCTGGGCCTGGCCCTGGCGGGGCGCCTCAGCAGCGACGTGGTCACCCAGGCCTGGAAACGGGCGGCCGGCGAGCACCATCCCGACCGCGGCGGCCAGCACCACACGATGACCGCGATCAACGGCGCCCGCGACCTGCTGCTGGGCCGGCGGCTGGACTGAGTCCTTCGCTCAGACACCCCAGCCGTCCCACAACAAAGCCCGGTGAGCGGGTCACCGGGCTTTGCCCATTTGGAGGCCCATCGGGGCCAGAGGCTTGAGAGTTGTGCAACGGATCGATGGATCGATCCTCAGGTTGGGCGTAGGGGGCGGAGTGGCTGGCGCAGGCCCCTGGGGCCATGACGTTCAAGCGGTGGTCGTCCGTTGGACCCGGGGCACCTGGAGCGGTGCGGTGGGTGGCCATTGAGCACAGGGCTCGGCCGGATGACCCAAGATCCCAATGAGACTGTTGGAGCAGGGGTCCGAAACGTCAGCGCGCTCCTGACATCTGGTTAGGCGGCGTGTCGTCCATGGAGGTCTCCGAATCACGACTCCGCAGGCTCAGGTGCTGCGGTTGAGATCACCATCGGACGGACGCCACCAGCAGGCAATGGGTCGACTTACCCATTTGCCTGCGACCGATCGCAGCACGCTGGTCTTCAGCTGGAAGCCGAGGTGTAGAAGCGCAGGGCAAAGCCCCAGAACCAGCGGCTGAAGGCCAGCGCCGCCGCCGCCACGACCAACGAGGCCAGCAGCCAGCGGGCGCTGCCCGTGCCCAGGATCGCCTCGGCGGGCACGGTGGTGAGGAAGGCCACCGGCAGCACCACGGTGAAGAAGGTGCGCAGGGCCGCCGGATAGGCGCTGATCGGGTAGCGGCCGGCCACCAGAGCCGAACGCAGCACCTCGGTGGCGTTCCAGACCTTCACGAACCAGATGCTGGTGGCCGCCAGCACGAACCAGAGCGCATACAGGATCAAGGTGCTGGAGAGCAGCAGCAGGGACACACTCAGCAGCGTGAGCGGATCGGCTCGGGCGCCGGAGCGCGCCGCGGCCACCACGATCAACGTCAGTCCCAGCACCACCCCCGGCAGTCCCCAGGGCGACACCGTGCGCGCCGAGAGCCAGAACTGGCTGTCGATCGGTTTGAGCAGCACGAAATCCAGCGTGCCGGTGCGCACGTGGGTGACGATCGTGCTCAGGTTCGGCTGCAGCAGGGTGCTGGTGATCCCATCAAGCAGGGTGTAGATCCCCAGCACCACCAGCGCCTGCTCCCAGCTCCAGCCCCCCAGGCTGCGGCCATTGGCGAAGAACAGCGAGAGCAGAAAGACACTGCCCGCCAGGTTGCCGCCCACCGAAAGCAGCTCAATCAGGAAATTCGCCTGATATTCCAGCTCCGCCGTGAGCGAGGTGGCCCAGAAGCGCCGCAGGGTGCGCCGATAGCGTCTGAACGTCGAGCGCAAGTTCGCCGTTGGTGCTGGCATCATGCCCCCATCGCCGAGTAACGGCGCACGCCGGCGCGCCACAGCAGCAGCACGAACGGAAACACCAGCAGCGTCCAGCCCAGCAGGGCCCCGAAGCCGAGGGCCAGATTCACCTCCCCACCGCTGAGCAGCTGGGCCGGAAAGCCGATCATCCAGGGGAACGGCGTGGCGTAGGCGAAGGCGCGCATGCCCTCGGGGAAGGTGTCCAGGGGCGCCACCAGGCCGGAGAGGAACAGGTAGGGGATCATCTGCAGGCGCTCCAGGGCGGCGGCCCGTTCACTCCAGAAGCAGAGCATCGTGATCAGGCTCTGGATCAAAAAGCGCAGCAGGAACACCATTAAGGTGGCCAGCACCGCCAGCAGGAAAGTCGCAGGCGTTGGCAACCAGAAGGTGTGGGGCAGCACCAGGAACACCAGCGCCAGAATCACGACCACGAAGGGCAGCCGGGTGGCCTGCTCCGCCAGGTGTGCGGCCAGGTAGCGCCACAACGGCGGCAGCGGCTGCAGCAGGTAGGGGGAGAGGCGGCCCTGGAGGTTGTCCTCCTCAAAGGCATGGATCACCCAGATGATCGTGAACTGACGCACCACGAAGGCCGCCAGGAAGTAGCGCGTCAGCTGCAGGGGGCTGAAGCCTGAATCAGCGGCGGCCCCCGAACCGCTCCAGACCCCGAGCATGATCAGCGGCAACACACCGGAGAGCGCCCATAGGGCGATCTCGGCGCGGTACTCGAGCATCAAGGCGTATTGGCTACCCAACAGCACCCGGGCCAGACGGAGGGCATGGCGGGCGGCTCGAAGGGTGGCTCTCACGTAGCGGAGGGGGCTTGGGGACGTTGAACGGGAGGCGCAAGGCTGAGGTGCCGGGCCTGGCGCACGAAGCTCCGATCAAAGCTCAGCAGCACGGCACAGCTGCCGCTGCCCTGGTGGTGCAGGGCATCAGAGAAATCGAGTCCCTTGCGATGGAGCTCCAGGGCGCCCCGCACCAGCTCCTCCTGCTCGAAGCGCAGCTGTCGCACGCTGAGCAGTCCAGCGAAGGCGGCCAGCACGGCCTGTTTGTCGAGCTTGTAGGCCCCCGCAACACCCACTCCAATTCCAGGGACACCGTGAGCGGCACGAAACAGGCCTCGGAGGCCTCGATCGCCGCCGCCGCGAGGGCGGCCTGGGCGGGGTCGTCGTTGGTGACCAGGCGCACCAGCAGGTTGGTGTCGAGGGCGACGGGACGTGCCATTCAGGGGCGAACGGCAAAGGCCGCCGGGTCCATGGCTTCGATCGGCAACGCGGGCCCCCGGTAGCCACTGCAGCCGATCACCTCCGTGGCCCGGTGGGTCCTGGGGGCGGATTCGACCTCCAGCCGCAACCCTTCCCCCTCCAGGGTCAGAGAGAGCCTGGAGCCGGGACCAAGCCCCAGCCGGCGGCGCAGAGCCGCGGGAATCACCAGCTGCCCCTTGGAGGACAGGGTGACCAAGGCGCCCTCCCCGGTGTCGGAATCCTGTGGGGAGAGAACGGCCACGACGATGAACGTCTTACCTGAGTAAGCATAGCCATCGCTGGTCAGACGATCACCCCACCGATCCCTGGCGAAACAGCCGCCCGATCAGCTCCTCCACAGGCGGCTCGCTCACCTCCAGATCCACCACCTCAAAGGCCGTGAGCAGACGACCCACCGTGGCCGTGAGGCCCTCGCGAGGAATCAGCAGTCGCACCTGGTGCCCCTGGCACTCCTCCAGGCTGCCGTAACCGGCGAACGCCTCCCGTGGCTGGGGCTGCTTCAGCTCCAACCGCACCTGGCGGTGGGGGGCGAGCCGTTCGGTGAGGGCCTCGAGGGAGCCGTCATGGAACAGGTGGCCCTGGTGGATCAGCAGCACCCGCGGGCAGAGGGCGGTGATGTCGCCCATGTAGTGGCTGGTGAGCAGCACGGTGGCACCCGTGCGGCGGTTGTAGTCAGCGAGGAAATCACGCACCCGCACCTGGGCGTTGACATCCAGCCCCAGGGTGGGTTCATCCAGGAACAGCACCGCGGGCTGATGGAGCAGGGCGGCCATCAGCTCGGCCTTCATGCGCTCGCCCAGGGAGAGCTTGCGCACCGGCCGCGTCAATTCGGGGCCCAGTTCGAGCATCTGCGCCAGCTCGTCGATGCGGCGCTTGGCCACAGCGTCGGGGATGCCGTAGACGGCCGCATTGACCCGCAGGGAATCGAGCGGTGGCAGGTCCCAGATCAACTGCTGCTTCTGACCCATCACCAGCGTGATCTGGTTCAGAAAAGCGCCCTGGCGCCGGGCGGGCTCGAAGCCCGCCACCCGCACCGAGCCGCCCGTGGGGTGGATCAGCCCCGAGAGCATCTTGAGGGTGGTGGTCTTGCCGGCGCCATTGGGGCCCAGAAAGCCCACCACCTCCCCAGGTTCGACCTGGAAACTCACCCCGGTGACCGCCGGCACATCACGGTGGCGGCGCGCCACGAAATGGCGCAGCGTGCCGCGCAGACCCGGCTGCTTGTCGGCGACCCGGTAGGTCTTGGAGAGGTTGTCGGCGCGGATGATCGGCATGGGTGCGCTGGTTTCCGCCTGGAGTCCAAGCTAGGCAGACCACCTTGGACCCTCGCGCCCAGGCGACGACCCAGCCAGCGCGGCAACTCGGCATCCTTCAGCCTCCGCCAGCACCCACTAACGTTCGGGCCATGCAGCCGAAGAGGGTGCCGGCAGCCATGACCTCTCCCAGCCAAGAGCCGTTGCCCACCGCTCGGCTCCTAACGGGCCCGCTGAGCACCGAGGCGGCCCTGGAACTCTTTGATCGGCTGGAGCCGGTGGCGGAGGAGAGCCTGATCGGCGCCTGGCGGGGCAGCAGCTATGCCACCGGCCATCCCTTCGATGGGCTGCTGGAGAACTGCCACTGGCATGGCAAACGCTTCGAGAGCTCAGAGGTCGTGCACCCGCTGGTGTTCCGCCGCGCCGGCGGACAACTGATCAGCCTTGAACCGCGACTGCTGATGCCGGGCCTGGGCGCTCTGGAGCGCATGCCCTGGCTGGGCGCGCCCTGGGTGGGGCGTCTGTTCCAGGCGCTGATGCCACTGCTGGCGACGGGGCAGTCGCGGGCCCGCCTGCGCCTCACGCGCTACCGGGGTGTGGAGTCGGCCACGATGCTCTACGACCACGCGCCGATCAACGACGTCTTCCGCCGGATCGACGACGACACCCTGCTGGGGCTGATGGACCTCAAGGGCCAGGAGCGGCCGTTCTTCTTCCTGTTGCGGCGGGAGAGCTGAACGGCGCCCCGATCAGGGCAGGTTGCCGGCCTGGCTCAGGCGGCCAGAAAGCGCCGGTTCACCTCGTTCCAGTTGATCAGATCCCACCAGGCGCTGATGTAGTCGGGGCGGCGGTTCTGGTACTGGAGGTAGTAGGCGTGCTCCCAGACATCGAGCCCGATCAGGGGAGACCGCGCTCGAGGCCCGGCAGGTCCATCAGGGGATTGTCCTGGTTGGCGGTGCTGGTGATCGCCAGCTGGCCATCGCTCCTGCGGATCAACCAGGCCCAGCCCGAGCCAAAGCGGGCGGCGGCCGCCTGGTTGAACTGCTGCTGCAGGGCCTCCAGGCTGCCGAAGCTCGCGGCGATCGCCTGCTGGAGTTCAGGTGAGGGAGCTCCGCCCTGGCCTGCCGGTGCCATCACCGCCCAGAACTGACTGTGGTTCCAGTGGCCGCCGCCGTTGTTGCGCACCGCCGCAGGGAAGCGCCCCACCTGGGCCTGCAACGCCTCCAGCGACAGATCGCCCAGGCCCGGATTCGCGGCAATCTGGCCGTTGAGGTTGCTCACGTAGGCGGCGTGATGGCGGTCGTGGTGGATCGTCATCGTGGTGGCATCGATCGCGGGCTCCAGGGCTGCCGGTGGGAAGGGCAGGGGCGGGAGCTCGAAGGTCGCCCAGGCCGGCAGGGCGGCACCCAGCAACACCAGGGCGCCAAGCGCTGCCAGCAGGGCCCGCCGAAACCAAAGGAAGCTCACGATCGGGCCCAGGCAGTTCAGCCCGGTTCTAGGAGTTTGTTGCCAATTGAGCAGCGAACCCCTGGCCACAGCGGATCGACCCCTGAGCTGAATAGCTGAGACTCCGTCCTTCTGCTGTCCGGGCCCCATCGATGGGCCTCAGTCAGCCGCTGCTACACCGGCCAACGCTTCTGCTGCCACTCATCCCGATGCTGCCACCAGCGCCTGTTGCTGTGATCGCCTGAACCTGAACAACTTGAGCAGGTTGTGGGTGGCAGCGATCAGATGCCACTCGTTGTTCACCTTCTCCAGACCCCGCAGCAGGAATCGGCGTAGGCCCCGGGCTTCTTTGATCTGCCCATTTACCGGCTCCACGATCGCCTTGCGCTGGGCGTAGATCTTGGCGCCCTTCTTGCTTCTGAGCTTGCGGGCCATGCGGGTTTTTGCATCGGCGTCTCTGGCTAAAGGTCCTCGCTTGGGCGGTGGCGGCTGGCCGTGTGGCAGGCGGCCGGTGGCGATGTATCCATCAATGCCCTGATCGGTGCAGGCGTTGGCGTTTGCCTCGCTCCAGTAGCCCGCATCCATCGTCATCACCGTGGGCAGTGCACCGGCGCTGGCGGCGATGCGCTCCAGCATGGGTTCCAGGTGCTCGACGTCCGGCGGTTGGCTGCTCACCCCGAGCGCCACGATCACCTGGTGGTCGCTGTCCACCGCCAACTGGCAGTTGTAGCCCTGCAGATAGGACCCACCTGACTGCATCAGATGACTCTGGGGATCGGTGAAGTTGCGCTGGGCCTTGGTGGTTGGGGTGCCGTCGGCTTTCCGGGCCAGACCACGGTGTGGCATCGCGTCAGCAGCAAGTGGCTCCAGATCCGGCGGCTCCACGCCAGCGACCTCGGCGGCCTTGATCGCAGCCTCCCGGGCAGCCTTGGCCTTTGCTGCTGCCGCCTCGGCTTTCTTGTTCAGCTCGGCCTGCTCTGCTGGCGATGCCTCCGCGTCCTGCGCGGCAGTGGCTTGGGCCCTGGCCGCTTCTGCCTCCTCGTGCCGCTGACGCGCTGCAGCAGCAGCGGTCTCCGCTTCCATCTCCTTGCGGGCCTGACGGATCCTGGCCAGCCGATCCTGCCGCCGCCGCAGTTCGTCGGGCAGGTCGCTGCCGCGGTTGCTCTTGCCGTAGCGACGATCCTCCTGGGCATCAAGGATCTCGGCCTTGCGCATCAAGGCATTGATCTCCTGCTGCAGCTGCTTCTCCGCCCTGAGCATGCGCTCGTGGCTCATGGCTTTGTGCTTGGAGGCATTGGCCTGAATCTTGGTGCCATCAAGGGCCACATGGCCGAGGCTCACCATGCCGGCCTTCTGGCACAGGCGCAGGATCTGAACAAATAGACCCCTCAGGGCATCGAGGTTGCGGCGCCGGAATTCGCTGACGCGGCTGTGGTCTGGCTGCTGGTTGCCCGTCAGCACCCGGAAGGCCAGGTCCTCGTAGCAGGCCCGCTCGATCTTGCGGGAGGAGACGATGCCCACGCAGTACGCGTAAAGCAGCAACATCGTCATCATCCTGGGGTCAAACCCTTTCTCCCCACGTGGATCTTTGCTCTGAGCGGGGATCAGGACCTGTGATAGATCCAGCTCATCCACCAGATCAAGCAGGAAATACACCTGGTGATCATCCGAGAGCCAATCACTCGGTGATGGCGGCAGCAGGGTGGTCTGCTCCGGCTGCCAGGGGCGGAAGGACTTGGGCTTCTGCATGCCCCATTCTGGTGGCCAGACCCATTGCTGTCACTGGGATCTGGGCAGATTTATGGGCGTCTGTGGAGAGCTCGGCCGCTGATCTACGCGCAACAGGCTCCTAGCGAGGTGGGGCTGCCGGGGTGGTCGCGGCAGATGTGGCCGTTACGCCAGCTCCAGATCCAGGGCGGCACCTGCAGCAGCTGCTGGAGGTCGGGCCGCTCCCGGAGGCTCACGGGAGTGAACTCGGTGGCGTAGCTGAAGGCGGCATCCCGCTGGGCCTGGTTGAGCACCACGCTCCCCTGGGGCCCCGACACCGAGCGGTGCAGGGTGCCGATCGGAATCTCCAGGGCCCCCATCGCCCGCTCCAGCTCCACCAAATGGTGGGGCTGATCCCACTCGGGATTGAGCAGGATGAAGCGGCGCTGGCCGCTGAGCACCAGGTTGTGGTCCACCTGGTGACTGTGCCGATAGAACTGCGGGAACTCAGCGTCATCGGGCGGCGAGGTGGCAGCTCCGCTGTGCAGCACCACATCGGTGCCATTGGCGTGGGGCACGCTGGCATCAAAGAACGTCACCTGCGGCGTTTCCCGGAACACGTGGATCGGAACGAAGCGGAGCTTCATGGCCCTGACCGGTGGCTACTCCACTGTTAGCCCCGCCGGGAGCGCAGCGCGGGAGAGCTCAGTAGGAGCTTTCCTCCCCCAGCAACGCATCGATGCAGCAGCGGGCTGCCTCCAGGGCGGTCTCGGGGCTGGGCCAGGGGCCCTGGTTCAGCTGACAATGCAGATCCACATCGGCCACGTGCCCGGCGGGATCGCCGATGTGCACGTCCCAGCCGCCCTCCAGGGGCTGCAGGGTGAGCGCATAGCCGCGGTGATGCAGGGCCTTGGCAGGGTCCATGGGGCGCGTCCGGCTATTCCGATGATGACGGCGGCTGAACATCTGAGCTGCATTCGCCCGCCGGCAGCACCTGGCGGTAGCCCCCTGCCGACACAACCTGTAATGGCGTGTCGAACAACGTGCTCAAGGGACCGTCCTGCAGCAGCGCCCCGGCGGGGCCATCGCCCACCACCGCCCCCGGCGGAGCAGCACGCAACGGCTGATCTCGGGGATGATCGCCTCAATCTGGTGGGTCACCAGCAGCAGGGTGGTGCCGGAGCGGGCCAGATCACGCAGGATCTCCAGCAGCTGATGGCGGGAGCGCAGGTCGAGGCCATTGGTCGGTTCATCGAGCACCAACACCTCGGGATCGTGCACCAGGGCCCGGGCCAGCAGGACGCGCCGCTTCTGACCATCGGAGAGCTGGGCCAACGGGCGCTCGGCCAGATCCCAGAGGGCCAGCTGGGCCATCAGCTCCCGCACGCGCTCGCGCTGGGCGGTTGTGGGCTGCTGGCTGCGGCCGATCCCCACCGAGCCGAAAAACCCCGAGAGCACCACATCAAAGGCGCGCACGCGTCCGACATAGCCGATCTGCAGATCGGTGGAGACAAGGCCGAGGCGCGCGCGCAGGTCCCAGAGGTTCACGGTGTCGCTGCCGAAGATCCGCAGCGCCGAACCGGGCTTGACCAGCGGGTAGAGCTCACGACCAAGAAGCTTGATCAGGGCGCTCTTGCCGGCCCCGTTGGGGCCGAGCACCACGGTGTGCTCACCCAGGTGCAGGCGCAGGTTGAGGTTCTCGAAGACAAGGCGTGGGCCCAGGTAGGCGTCCACGGCCTGGAGCTCGAAGTAGGGGAGGGGGAGGTCAAGACCGGCGGTGAGCTGTTGCGAAGCCTATGGGCCAAGGCAAGAACCCACGGACTTGATAGCATTGCTATCAAACGTGAACACTGGCCATGGCTGACCTACTGGTGCGTGGGGTTGACGACGCCATCGTGCGGGCCTTGAAGGAGCGAGCTGGAGCCCACGGCCGCAGCGCCGAGGCGGAGCACCGCGCCATTTTGGCGAGCGTGCTCCAAAAGCCCCCACGGCGCAGCCTGGCGGAGTTGCTCGCAGCCATGCCGGATGCAGGCCTGGATGCAGATTTCGAGCGATCCTCCAGCGACCGCGCACCGAACGATGTTTTTGGTTGACACCAACGTCATCAGCGAAGCGCGCAAAGGGCCGCGTTCCAACACCGGCGTCAGGGATTTCTTCACGACCTGCACAAAGGAAGAGCGAAGGCTCTTTCTGGCCTCGATCACGGTGGGCGAACTGCGCCGAGGCATCAGCTTGATCCGCTATCGCGGCGATGAAGTCCAGGCCCAACGGTTGGAGGTCTGGCTCTCTGAGGTGCTGGTCAACTTCGGATCCAGCATCCTCAGTTTCGATGGCGAGGCCGCCCAGGTGTGGGGGAGTTGCGGGTACCCCATCCCGAACATGCGCTCGACAAACAGATCGCGGCGATCGCCCTGCTGCATGACCTGACGGTGGTGACCCGCAACACGGTTGACTTCAACGGCACCGGGGTGAACCTGCTGAATCCCTTCCAGGTCACTCCCCGCTGAGATGTCCCTCCACAGTGGGAGCCCCCATGCCCCCTCAGGCCAGCGCCTCCTGGTAGAGCCACTCATCCTGGGCACCGCGGCCGAAACGGTAGCGCTCCTTGAGCACACCGCTGCGGCCTCGGCGGCTCCAGCGGGCTTGGAAGGCACCGTTCCAGCAGCTCCCTCCGCCGCTGGCGCTCACTGCTGCCAGGTTCCGGGTGGGTACGCAGCAGGTGATCGATCTCCCCGGCCTCCACGCCGGCCAGGGCGAAAGCGCTGTAGCGCGAGCGCATCAACTTCTCGGCCGTTGAGGTCAACCGCTGGCCGCGGATCAACGGCGCGCAACAGGCAACATAGGCCCCGCCGCCGCAGGGGCAATCCTTCGGCAGCGGGGAGGCAGAGGCAGCAAAGCCCTGGGCCACAGGCAACGGGAACGCCTGCTCAGTCTGGGCTGGAGGCAGGCGACCAGGGCCGGCGGAAGGGTGGCAATGACTACAGGAGCCTCAAATCTGGCGATTAGGCTCCCCATGGCCTGATCGATGGAATGAACCACTGGTGTGGATGCGTCGCCTCTCCAGGGATTCAGCCAATCAGCTGAGCATCAAATCAAAGCTGATCCTGATGCTGCTGCTGGTGAGCGGCTTTTCCACGCTGATCTCAGCGGCCCTGGGCTATCGAAGCGGCCAGATCAATCTCACCAATCGGGTCTTCAATCAGCTCACCAGTGTTCGAGCTTCAAAGGCCTATCAGATCGAATCCTATTTTCGGAACATCCAGAATCACACGCAGACCTTGAGTGAAGACCTTTCCATCGTTGCTGCCGTCGAGCAGTTCGATGCGGCCTTCAAGCAACTCAAAGGTGTTGCCGAGCCGGCCCAATCAGACCGGGCCTTGGAGACGTACTACCGCAAGGAATTCCTACCAAGGCTGGATAAATACCATGCCGGCACTCCGAACCTTCCCGCCTATCTGGCCAATGACCCGGCCACGCGCTACCTCCAGTACAACTACATTGCGGCCAATCCCAATCCCGTAGGAAAAAAGCAGCAACTCGCCGCCGCCAAGGATGGCAGCGGCTACTCCCAGGTCCATGGGCGCTATCACCCGATCTTTCGCAACATCGTCGCCAAGTTCGGCTACTACGACATGTTCCTGATCAACCCCCAGGGACAGATCGTCTACACCGTTTTCAAGGAAACCGATTACGCCACCAACCTTGAGAATGGCCCCTACAAGGACAGCAATCTGGCCGAGTTGGTGCGTCAGGTGATCGCCTCGAAGGAGAAGGGCTTCACCCGGCTGGTCGACTTTGCCGCCTATGCCCCCTCCTACGGCACACCCGCTTCCTTCATCGCCGCTCCGATCTACAACGGCTCCAAGTTGGTGGGCGTTCTGGCCTTTCAGTTGCCCGTCGACGAGATCAACAACGTGATGACCGGCAACCAGGACTGGAAAGAAGATGGACTGGGGAAATCAGGCGAAACGATCCTGGTGGGCCAGGACAACCTGATGCGTTCGGCCTCGCGCTTCTATCTGGAGGATCCCAAGGCCTTTCTGGCGCAGTTGCAGTCCCGCGGCATGAAGGAGGACGCGATCGCACGCCTGCGCCAGTTCAACACCACAATCCTGCAGCAGCCGGTGACCAGCCCAGCGGTGACCAAGGCGATCGCCGGTGGCTCCGGAACCCTGCAGGTCGTCGACTATCGCGGCGTGCCGGTGCTGAGTTCCTATGCGCCACTGGCGATCAAGGGTTTCGACTGGGTGATCCTCTCCCAGATGGACCTGGCGGAGGCCTATGCACCGATCCATGCCTTCCAGCGTCAGATTCTGATCACCGTGACGCTGCTGATCCTGCTGGTCACCCTCCTGGCCATGGCCCTGGCCCATCTGTTCGTGAAGCCTGTCCAGCAACTGATCGAGAGTGCCCGCAAGGTCTCTTCCGGCGAACTCACGAGCATCCCGGAAGTGAATTCCAAGGACGAATTCGGTGAGTTGGGTCGATCCTTCAATGCCGTCGTGCAGAGTCTCCAGACTCAGACAGCGCTGGTCGATCAAAAGAACCATGAGAATGAGCAGCTGCTGTTCAGCGTCTTTCCGGCGGCGATCGCACGGCGGCTGCAACGGGGTGAAACCCAGATCGCCGAAGACGTCACCAACGTGGCGGTGCTGTTCGCCGATCTCAAGGGATTCTCCAAACTCTCTTCTTCGCTCACGGCCTATGAGTCGGTGGCGATTCTCAACGATCTGGTGGGTTCCTTTGATGATCTAGCCGAACGATTCGGGCTGGAGAAAATCAAGACGATCGGCGACAGCTATCTGGCGGTCTGCGGCCTCTCGGTGCCCTATCTCGACCATGACAAACGGGCCCTCGATTTCGCCATCGAGATGCTCGGCATCCTGCGCCGTTTCAACCTCGAGCGGGGCTTCTCGCTCGGCATCCAGATCGGCATCCACTCCGGCGACATTATTGCCGGCATCGTCGGCAAGAGTCGAGTCGTCTATGACATCTGGGGCGTAACGGTGAAACAGGCCCATGGCCTCAGCCAGGAGTGTCCATCCGGCAGCGTTCTCGTTTCCGAGGTGGTGCATCACCGGCTCGAGGATCTCTACCAGTTCGAGCTCATCGCCGCATCAACCAATGGTCAAAAGTCTCAGCAGGCCTGGCGGTTGACGAGCAGCACCGTGCCAGCGGTCGGCGAGGTTCTCTCCGAGCCATGAACACTTCCTCGCCTCTCTTGATGTGGGGGATCGGCCTGGCGATCGGCTTTCCCCTGCTCACGATCCTGCTGGGCGAACTGATCCATCGCCTGAAGCGACGGGGTCTGGCGATTGCGAGCACGGTTCGACTGGTGCGCGATGTGCTGCTGCCGATCCTGGTGCTGCTGGTCTTCCTGCAGCACCTGCTGATGGTCGACCCCAGCGGCCGCCTGTTCAAGGCCGTCGAGACGGTGTTCTGGGTCTGCGTGATCCACGCCGCCCTTTCCCTGCTCAACGTGATCCTGTTTGAGCAGGCCGAGGCCGACACCTGGCGCTCAAGGGTGCCGAAGCTGCTGATCGATCTGGCGCGCCTGTTTCTGATCCTGCTGGGTAGCGCCTTCGTGCTGGCCACGGTCTGGAACGCCGATCTCGCTGGCCTGGTCACCGCCCTGGGGGTGAGTTCGATCGTCATCGGCCTGGCCCTGCAGGACACGCTCGGCAGTGTGATGTCAGGGATTGCGCTGCTGTTCGAGCGCCCGTTCACGGTGGGGGACTGGCTGGAGGTGGGCGGCGTGGTGGGCCAGGTGATCGACATCAACTGGCGCGCCGTGAGGTTGCTGACCCTGGAGCAGGAGATGGTCGTGATCCCCCACAAGCTGATCAGCAGCGAGATCATCCGTAATTTCACCAAGCCCAACAAGATCCACGCCGAACGGATTCAGATCGGTTTTTCTTACAACGATCCGCCCAACCTGGCCCGGCAGGTGCTGAAGAGCACGGCCCTGGAAACCAAGGGCATTCTGCTCGATCCAGAGCCCGATGTGTTCACGCTCGCCTATGCCGACTTTGCCGTGTCCTATGAGGTGAAGTTCTTCATTCGCGATTACGGCGATGTGGAGCAGATCCGCGAACGTTTCATGACCAGGGTCTGGTATGCCGCCAAGCGCAACAACCTCTCGATTCCTTTTCCGATCCGCACCGTCTACAACTACCACGGGCCCACGAGCCAGCAGAAAGGCATCGCCAAGAAATTCAACGAAAGCCTGCAGGCCATTCCCTCCTACGTTCCGATCAATCGCGAGGAGAGCAGCGCCGCCACCTCAACAACAGGCATCGCCCTGCAGCATTTTGCCGCGGGCGAAAAGGTGATCCGCCAGGGGCGTATGGGCAATGAGCTCTACATCATCGTCGCCGGCCAGGCGGTGATGTCCACCCGGGATGAAAGCGGCGAGGAGCTGGAGTTACTTGCCCTCAGAAGTGGTGAGTTCTTCGGCGAGATGAGTCTGTTTTCCGGTGAACCCAGCGTCGTGACCATCGCCGCCAGCAATGACCTGGAGGTGATGAAGCTCCCAGCGGCGGTGGTCAATCAGATGATCGATCGCCAGCCCAGCTTTGCCCGCGAGATCGGCCAGATCCTCGAGATCCGCCGCCTGGCGATCCAGGAGACGAAACAGGCCCACCGGCAGTCGCTCCAGGACCAGCAGGCGGGCCAACGCACCTGATGGATGGGTCCCGCCACCGATGAGCCCTCTGTTCGCCTGTGCAGGTTGTGGTGTTCGGATCGAACGCTCCATGCGCCTCTATCTTGGGCAGAAGGGGCATGTGCTCTGCTCCACCTGCAAGGACAAGCTGGAGGCTGATCCGCCCGCTTCAGCGGCGCCAAGCGATCTGCGGAGCCAGCCGCCATCGGGCTGAAACGGAGGAGTGAAGCGCGCCTGGGGCGCGGATGGATGATCGCAGGCTCCCTCAACTCCTTGCTGCGATCACCCGATGCTGGGCAGAGCAGATCAACCGCGTCGCTCCCAACAGCTTGATCAGCGCGACCATCACCCCCTGGGCCCAGGACCCGCCGGCCGCTCAGCGGTACACCGAGCGACCATCCCCAGGAAGCAGCGTGAGGCTGGAGGGATCAATGCGCCAACCGGCGCTCACCTCCACCTCCTGGTCCTCCCCAACGCCCCACAGCTCCGCCGCCAACAGCCTCCCTTCGCTGCCGACGTAGTCGGCGAGAGCGACAGCTGCCCGGGCGGCGGTTCATCGTGCGGGCTGTGGCTGTCACTGTGGCCTTGCCCTGCTCCCGCAGGGTATAGACCTGGCCCTGCCAGGTCAGCTCGGTGGGCAGGGGCTGGAGCAGGTGTGCGTCCACCGTCTCCAGCCAGCTCACCTCCAGCCAGTCGTCCTCGCAGACCACCAGCCAGCGCGCGTCCTGGCGGTCGCGGACCAGGTACTCGAGCCATTGGAAACCGTCCTCCTCGTAGACCAGCCGGTCCTCCACCACCCAGTCGCGGGCGTCGGCCTGCACGATGTCGCCCAATTGCAGATCAAACAAGGTGCGGTCCCGCAGCGGCAGCGGGCGCGCTCCGAGCCGCCGCCGCGAGCGCTGCAGCACCAGCACGACCGCGGCCACCGCCACCAACAGCAGCAGCAGAAAAACGGCCATGCGGACCCAGGCAACGGCGCAGATTTCAGGCTATCGGGGCTCAGTCGGGCCGCCAGAGGCTCTGGCGTTGGTAGTCGGTCAGCACCGGGCGGCTCAGCCGGTTGGGCTGCACCGATTGACCGGGTCCCGGCCGTAGATCCCGGGGCAGCTCGAACAGCCTGGCCAACTGGGTGCGATCGATCCAGCGGCCCTCAAAGGGCAGCGCGCCCGCGGCCAGCGTCCGCCCAGGCCGGTGGGCGAGCACAAACCCCCAGGGGCCGAAGCTGGGCACATCGACGCTGTAGGGCAGGGTCTCGAGATCCAACACCGCAAAGGTGGCCTGAATCGAGGCCAGCACCTTCGGTGTGAAGAAGGGGGTCGAGGCCTGGGTCACCACCAGACCATCGGCCGCGAGCTGACGGAGCAGAAGGCCGTAGAACCCCACGCTGTAGAGCCGGGCCAGGGGAGAGGTGGTGGGATCCGGGAAATCGGCAATGACCACGTCGTAGGGGCCGGGCAGGTCTCGCACCAGGGCGAAGGCATCGCCGATGTGAATGTGCACGCGCCGATCATCGAGGCTGCCGCGGTTCAGCTGGCGCAGGAACGATTGCTTCCGGGCCAGCCGAAGCATCGCCGGATCCAGTTCCACCAGATCAACCCGCTGCACCCCGGGCCAGCGGAGCAGTTCCCGAAGGGCCAGGCCATCCCCCGCCCCGAGCAGCAGCACCCGCCGCGCCCGGCCATGGAGGGCCATCGCCGGGTGCACCAGGGCCTCGTGGTAGCGGTATTCATCGAGACTGGAGAACTGCAGGTTGCCGTCCAGGAAGAGACGCAGGTCATCCCGCCGTCGGGTCAGCACGATTCGCTGGAAGCGGGTCTGCAAGCGACCGATCACCGGATCGTCGTAGAGGCGGTCTTCGATGCGATCGCCCAGGGGCGCCACCACCAGGGCGGCCACCCCCACCAAGGGAACCAGGGCGCTCACCGGCCAGCGCCAGCGCCGCAGCTGGGGAAATCCCCAGCACAGGGCCCCACCGGAGAGCAAGGGCACCACCGCCAGCAAGGCCGCCGTGGGCAGCAGCCCCAGGGAGGGCAGCAACAGCAGGGGGAAGGCCAGGGACCCCACCAGTGCACCGAGATAATCGAGGGCGAGCACCCGCGCGAGGGCGGTGCGCAGCTGCTCCTGTCCCTCCAGCATGCGGGTCAGAATCGGCAGCTCCATGCCCCCCAGCACACCCACCAGCAGGGTGAGCACCACCAAGCCCAGCCAGAGGGGACCATCGGCGGCGAACAGGGAGAAAAGCGCCAGCGGGCCGAGCAGGCAGAAGGGACTCAGGCACAGCTCAATGACCACGAAGCTGCGCAGCAGCGGCCCCTGGGGCCGAGGGCCCATCGCCACAAACTGGCTCAACCAGGCCCCCAGACCCATCGCCGCCAGGAAGGTGCCCACCACCACCCCGGTGGCCAGGGCGGCATCGCCGGCCAGGTAGCTGGCCTGCGTCACCAGCAGCAGCTCCAGCACCAGCCCAACGATGGAGGAGATCGCCGCACTGGCCAGGAGCAGACGGACCTGCAACGGCGTGAGCGGCGTGAGCGACGCTCGCTGACTCACTTGGCGCCGCCCGGACCACGGCCCTGGAAGCCAGCCCAATCGCGGCTGGGCGTGGCCGGGCGCCAGCGGCCTGACGTGTAGGTGCCGCGATGGCTGACGCCACCGGAGTCGGAGGCGGTGGGGGCCGTCCTGTCCGAGCCGGTAGAGGAGGGGGCGGGTGATCGCCAACCCCGTGCCCACCAGCACCGCCGTCACCACCAGGGCGAGCATCAGCTGACGTTCCATCAAGGCTCAGGCAGGGCGCTGGCGAGTGGGGTGGTCGGCAGCGGCGCGAGGGCGCTGACGTTGATGGGCCACGGTGTCACCACCCCATCCTCCACGAGCAGATCCAGCCATTCCAGCTCCAGGCCACCCCCTGCCAACGTCGGCGGCAGCTCGACACGAACGCGAACGCTGCGGGGCTCATCCAGCCGCAGGTGCCACCGGGCGGACACCGTCCAGCACGCGTCGTCAGAGCCCTCAACGTGGCGAAGCTTGAGCGGCTGGCGCTCCTGCAACAGCGCTCTGCCGAGGGCATCGGTGAGGCGCAGCTCCAGGGTCAGACCATCGGGGGGAGCACCGGTGCCGGCCGGGTGATGAGAAGGCTCTTCGTAGCGGGCCTCCACCCGCAGCCGCAACAACCCCGGCCCCCCAGGATCAGTCGCTCAGACCCTGTCGCCTCGTCGAAGCGGCGATGGAAGCGCAGGCGGCAGTCGCCGTAGACCGCCCTCCAGAGCATCACAACCAGCACGGCAGCCACCAGCGCCGTGATCAACAACAAGGGGCGATCGACGCTGTGGTTCTCGACGCTGAGGCGAATCAGCAAGGGATCAGACAGCGGCACTCCGGCCACACCCAGCAGGTCCTGGTTCTGCAGCCGCAAGCGGTAGGAGCCGCCCACACGCGGCCGCAGGTTCAAGGTGAGCGCGTCGTCCTGTTCGTCGTAGGTGCCGCTCTCCCCCTCCTCGCTCCAGGTGCCCAGCTCCCGCCAGCCTTCCTTGCTGAGCTGGAGCACGGGTTGGCCGGCCGCATCGAGCAGATCCACATCCAGCAGCAGGCTGCTGTTCGGCGGCAGCTCGGCCCGCAGATCAAGGCGCGGACTGCCCAACCAACCGTCCTGGAGATGGAACGGCTGACTCTCCACGGGCCCATCGCCAACGAGCGAAAGCATCTGCCGCTCCCGGGGCAGCAGCAGCGTCAGCAGCAGCACAAGTAAGGGCAGAAGAGGAAGGAGCGCGGCCAGCAGGGGCCAGCGCACCACGGCGAATCGCTGGACGGGCGGTGCCATCGTGCTCTCCGAGCCCGGGTCTCGAGGCGCCCGGAACTCCTTCTGGGTACCCTACGGGCGCACTGACCATCCTGGCCCCCGACGACCGGTGCCGCCTCCCACCTGAAGCCGATGCCCCGACCCCTCCTTCAGCTCCTGTTCACCGTGGGCTGGACCTTGGTGGGCGTGATGCTCATCTATGCCGGCACCGTTCTCTTTGATCGCCTGGCGCCGATCGACTACCGGGCCGAAATCCGCAAAGGCAATGTGGCCGCCGGGCTGGTGCTGTCGGCCGTGATCCTGGCGGTGGCCGCCGTGGTCGTAACCATTCTCGCCACCTAACCGATCACCGCCTCACCGCGCCGGTGGATCGCGTTGGCGTAGTCGGTCCAGGCGCCCTGGCCCCAATAGCGGAAGCAACTGGTTTCCAGCAGCAGCAGGTGGAGCAGCGCCTCTAGATAGGGCGCGGTTTTGGTGATGGCGGGATCCTGCGCCACCAGGGGGTCAAACACCTGGTGGAAACGGGCACTGAGGCGATTCATCGGCTCCAGCACGTTGCCGTAGCCCTCCACCCAGCTGAGGTTGTTGGTCCAGGACGCTCCCGCCATCGAGAACTGGGGATCGTTGGCCTGGAGTGCGGCGATCGCCGCTGCGGTGGATTCCGGCGTGGGGTGACTGCCCGTGAGTTGCCAGAGCTTGTGTTGTTGGACCGCCTGGATTTTCGGGTAATCATCTGGGCTGACACCGGCGGCCTCCAGCAACTCCAGATACTCGGTGCCATTGATCGCCACCGTTCTTGAATCCGTTCCCGATTCGCTCCCCTGGGCGGCAATTTTCTGATGGGCCTGGATGAAGGCAGAGGGGAATTCGTTCATCATCACGCCGCCATTTTCACCGTCGGCAATCTGCGACACGAGCGAAGGAATCGATCGTCCCCCCAGCTCTTGCCGCCCCAGGCCCAGGGCTTCATAGCAGGGCTGCATCTGGCCCACCAGCTTGGTATCGGAGCCCTGGGTTTTGATCAAGGCCGTGATGGACACCGTTTCGCCGCTGGAGTTGCGCACCACGAGTTGGTTGGGGCCGTATTTCTGCGCCTGGCTGAGGCTGGAGCCATCAAGGTTCTCCACGCTGTGCTCCTGCACCAGCAGCCACCGGTAGCCGCACTCCCGCAGGGCCTTGATGAATTCATAGAGGGTGTCGGGGTGGTTGGGGAGCGCCATTTCAGGCGGTGAGAATCCCTTCACCCGTTGCAACGCCTCAGGGCCGAAGAGGGCCGAGAAATGGTGTTGCCAGGCCAGGATCTGCAGCTTGAGGTCGGGGATGGGCGTGGAGGGGGCCACCGCATGGCTCCAGAAGGTGCCGAGCCATTCCACGTGGGGCTGAAGGCTGGGATCGCAGGCGAGAAACTTGAGGGCATCGAGAATGTCGACGCGGCCCATCTGCTCAAAGCCCCAGAGCAAATTGCCCGAATAATCCAACATGATCCGAGGGTTGCAGCCGCCCTGAATCAGCTGGGGGAGGATTTCCGCGAGGCGCTTGTAGCAGTGGGCAAAGGCTTCGGCGTTGTGGTTATCGCCCTCGCCGGGGTGCTCGAACATGTACTGGAGATGGGAGATCAACTCGCCATGGGCCCCGGCAGGAATCGTCGGCTGGTGCATGTGCAGGGCACAGGCGAAGCCGGAGCGGATCTGCCCCAGCTTGAGCGTGGTGCGCGGCAGAAAAACGGGGCCGGCCTGCTGCATCAGGGCGAGGAGTTCGGCTTCACGGCCGGCGATCGGCGGCAGGGCTGAGTCGGTCATGGCAATGGTGTCGCGCCGGCGCGATCAAGGGGAGGGGTCCATCCGCCGCCATCATCGCGGCGTCACAGCCCAGGCCTGGCGGCAGAACTCCGGGCCGGCTGCCAGGCCAGCGGCGCTCCCCTCTTAGCGTTTGGTCAGTTGCTGCCGTCCAAGGTGCAGAAGCCACCCCTCCTCCTGGCCGCTGCGGTTCTGGCCCTTCCGCTGCTGATCCCTGACCCAGCACTGGCGCAGAAGCGGATCCCCAAACTTCCGGGGTATGACCAGTGTCCGCTTGGGTATGTCAATGACCTCAAGCAGCATTGCAACTCACCCATCTACTACGAGGTGAAGCCCACCTACGGAAAGCCCTGTGACTCGGGATGGATGAACATCGGGGCGGGTTACTGCAAGAAGAAGACGCTGGGAATCTTCTGATCTCACAGAATCTGGGACCGCACACGCATCAACGGTCAGGCCCCGCAAGACCTCAGGGTGGAGGTGATCGGGCATCATCAGGGAGACTGGAGCGCTCGGCGGATGATCCCGATGCGGTACACGCTGGTTGCGGCGGCCCTGCTCCTGCCCCTGCTGGCCGGATGCGACAGCGTCTGGCGCTGGACAACCCAGCCCTTCCGCCTGAGCTGCAGCCTCGACTCCGCATCACCCACGATCTTCCGCATCGACCCCCGTAGTCAGCAGGTGCAGGAGCTGGATCCGAAAACCGGCGAGGTGACGCGCACCGTCACCACCAATGAACCGCCACCCAAACTGGGTGGCGGTTCATCGATGACAGCACGGTGACGATCACGCCGCGGCAGATCAGCTGGGAGACCCGCATGTACCGGCCCCAGTGGGTGCGGGACAGCCGGTCGATCGATCTCACCACCCTGCGCTACACCTCGGAATCGAGCGTGCAGGTCGATATGGGCCCGGAGATGAGCCAGGAGACCCGCACGGGACGCTGCCGCAGGATCTAACGACGGAACTCCGGCCGGTCCTCCTCACAGGTCACCAGCAGCAGGGTGTCGTCGAGAGCGGTTTCGGTGTGGGTGTCGCCCGGCTCCACGAAGTAGTAGCCGCCGGCAGTGATGGTGTGTTTATCGTCGCCATCGGCCTGCACCCGCATCGCTCCACGCACCACAAACACCTGGCACCAGAAGGCATGGTGATGGCGTGGAATCGTCAGGCCCTGCGGCAGGCGGTAGAGGCCTGATTCCACGTTGTGGTCGCCTTCCCACAGACGGCAGGCCTGCATCGGGACCCCCGCACATCGATCGGCTGCCACTGCTGCTCGTGGGTGGGGAGGTAGCGGGTCATCGGTGATCGGCTGCGCTGAACCGTGAGTGAACTCTGCCGCAACACCCCTGTCAGCAGCCAGGCAACGGCCGAGTCGTTCAGAAGGAGTCTTCCGTCTGGCCGGCGAAGCGGCCGGCGTAGCTCTCGCTGCCCTGCAGGAGCTGGAACACGAACTGGCAGATCGCGGTGCCGGGAACCACGGCCAGGGGTGCTGGGCCGAAGTTGCTCATCTCGAGCACCTGCTGGCTGTCGATCCCCGGCCCCATGAAGGGGGCGCTGATGTGCACCATCAGGCCCAACCGCGCGAAACGGCTGCGACCCTCCAGCCAGCCGCACAGCCCGGGGCCCAGGCGCAGGCGCTCGCGGGTGATGCCGAGCACCGTTTCGCCGGGCATGATCAGGATGTGCCCGCCCTTGGGCACCTCGATCTTCTCGGTGAGCTGCCGGTAGTCGGTGTGCTCACGCACCTCGATCACCGCGTGGACCTTGCGGAACACGCGAAAGGAGGGGGCGAGGGTGAGGTCGAGCGAGGCAGGGCCCAGCCGCTCGGGATCGAAGGGCGTGACCGTGATGGCGCCCTGCTCGATCGCCTGAAGGATCGCCTCTCTGCCGAGAACGGCCATGGATGTCCTTTGGGGTGGGCGGTTGTGGATTGTCTCAGGCGGCCGATCGGGTGCCGCTCGCAGAAGGCCTGGGCGGGGAGGATTCAGCCAGGAGGCGCTGCGGATCCTGTGGCGTCAGCAGTGTCATCGGCAGGCAGGCCTGAACGCCTGGGCGGGTTGAGGTTCTGCAGCAGGGGCAGCGGGCCCAGTTGCTCAAGCCGGAAGTTGGCGCCATAGCTGGGGGTGGGCCGCTGGGAGAAGAACCGCGCCCGGGGTTGCCGCCCCAGCCCTCGGCTCAAGACGGCACCGGCGGCGGAGGCGCGGCTGCGCAGGCGCAGGGTGGCGAGCACCAGCTGCTGCAGCAAGCCCGGCGCCACGGGCCAGCCCAGGCTGCCCGCCGTCTGGCGATCGAGCAGGCCGGTCAGCACCCGTTGCAGCGCCGGCCGTAGGGGCGGGCCAGTCGGCCAGCAGCATGGCCAGGGTGGCGTCGGCGACGCGGCGGTTGCTGGGGGCCAGAGCGAATACCTCCCGTTCCACCTGCTCGTTGAGCGCCATCAGCTCCACCAGGCTGCCCGGGATGGCGCTGATCCCCATCCGCTGCCCCACCGCCTGCCAGAAGCGGAACAGGTGCTCCTGCTCCAGGTCGTTGAGGCCCCGCCAGCCGTAACGACTCAGCCAGCGGATCGGCTCGGCCACGAACGTAGAGAGCACGTAGAGGAAGTCGTCGTTGCCGATGGCGTAGTGGCCGTGGATGTGGTTCATGCGCTCGATCACCGCCGCACCCGCCTCGCTGTCGACCCCATGACGCAGCAGTTCGGCCACCATCAGGCCGGTGTCGTCGTAGCGCTTGCGCGGCCGCTGGGCGAACTCACCGGTGCGATCCAGCAGAGCAGAGATCGAGGGCACGCAGAAGGTCTTGAGCAGGGCCAGCTCAAGGGAGCGGGTGAGATCCCAGGGGAACACCACGCCGGCGAGCTGGTGGCAGGTGGCTTCGGCCTCCTGCAGCGGGCTGGGATCGCTCATGGCTCCAGGGGATCGGTCTGCCTGTTCGAAACAAGAAGGGACCATCGCTGGAAACCCTATGGCGCCCGCGAAGGAAGTGGGCGCACATCCACGGCCGCAGGACGAGCGCATCAAGGATCCGTTCGGTTGCCCTACATCGGGTCACGACCACCACCGGCAGATCGGGTGGCACAACCCCGTGCTGGCAAAGGCCGAGGAATCGCATGGTGGGCCGGGTGCTCACCGGCAACGGCATCACCGCCTACGGCAACGGCGCCTACCTCCTGATCGGCGGCGACGACCTGAGCGACACCGAGCGCGACGAGCTGCTGCAGCTGTGCCGCCAGCGCCTCGATGCCTTCCGTGCCCAGCGTGGCGAAGAGGTGGCTTGTTTGCCTTTCAGAAGCCTTCGGCTTCGGCCACCGCTTGCCGATCAGTGGCTCCATCAAGGTCCGCGTGCTCACCCGCACCATGGCCGTTGCGAATGCTGCGGCACGGGCTGTTGCTCAGCCAATCCCGCACCAGTGCGCCCTGGAGGTGGTTCACATCATCCCCAGAAATACTCAAAGCAATGCCGGCAAACGGGACACGGATCGCTCCGACTTTCGCGGACTCCTCGTCAACTACCAGATCAGGCAGGAGGACAGCCGCCGGATGCTGCTGGAGAACGAACTGGCGCTCTGCATCGCCGATGCCTATCCGGTGAGCGAAGGGCACAGCCTGGTGATCCCCCGGCGCCATGGGGCCGACGGGCTGGAGTTGCACCAGCCGGAGTGGAATGCGATGGGCTCAGCTCTCCAGGTAACGCTCCACCGTGTTGGTGGTCCAGGTTGCGATGCCGATGCCGAAGAAGTCCTGATCCTCCGTCCAGATGGCGCATTCCAATGGCAACGCCAGCGCCAGGGCAGGCCAGTCATCCTTGTCACGGATCCTCACCAAGGCCTCCTCCTTGGCCGACCCGAGCACGCTGTTTTCCACAACCTGGACCATCAACAGCAGGCTGAGCAAAGCCTCAGCGCAGACCTCTGCATTGAGTCCTCTCTTCCTGGCGAGATCACTCACGTAGGCGGTCGCCTCGGCCACGTTGGCTTCAGCGACAAAGAAGTCCACTTGATCGGCGTAATGGGCGATGAGCGCGCGCACCCGAAGGCCGAGACAACCGCGAATGAGGATGTTCGCGTCCAGGACCAGACGCTTGCGCTCCACCCTCAGGCCGACGGTTGCTCAGGGCGGCCTTGCCGCCAGGCCTTGAAGTCGGCACTGAGCTCGTCTTCGCTCAAACCGAGACGCTCCAGTTCAGCCTGCATCAGCCGGCCAGCCTCCAACACCTTGTCCCGATCACTCAGGTTGCCCTGCTGGGGCAAGGGCACGTAGAGGCCAATGGTGCGGCCATGGCGGGTCACCTCAATCGGCGTGGACGATTCCAGATGGGAGGCCAGCCTGGACCTGAGTTCACGGATGCCAATACGGGTCGTCACGCCTTCCTCCCGCCAAATGTGTACACATCCTAGGGCTGGCTGGGGCGGCACAACCACTCCCGGAGCCGGGTTGGCTGCAGCCGCCGCGCGCTCACACCAGAAGGGATCCCAGTAGCAGCGACTGCCTGACGGGCCGCCCAGGGCCCGAAGCCCACCGGATCATTATCTTTGCCGCAACGCCCGAACAGCCGCGATCAGTTCAGGCAGGGATTGCTCACAGATCAGCAACACCTGCTCACTGTCGAGATCGAAGTACTGATGGGCGATCACATCGCGAAAACCCATGGCCCCCTTCCAATCCACCGATGGGAATTCGGCCTGCAGACGACCAGGCCAGTGGCGTTCAAAAAGCTTGAGAGCCTCACCGATCGCGAGGAACTGCATGCAGATCACGTCAAGCAGATCCCGGCCCACCTCCGTATCAACTTGAGATGGGTCCTCCTTCCGTCATGGCCGCAGGCCTTCGTCGAGGATGCGCTGCTTGAGGGAGGGTTCATGCGCTCGCGCAGTCGCACCACATCCACAGACGTGCTCAGCAACGTTTCCAGCTCCTGCTTGAGGTGCACCAGGGCATAGGGAGTGAGCGGATCCAGCCGCACCCACACGTCGACATCGCTGTCGGGGCGGGCGTCGCCACGGGCAACGGAACCGAAGACGCCGATATCGACCACGTTGAAGCGCTGTTGCCAGTCTCCACGATGGAGCCGCAGGGTGCTGAGAACCTGTTCTGTCCGTGGGCTGGTGATGGTCATCGGGGTTCCGATCTGGAGGCCGTTCTGCCGGGATGGCTGCGCTGATGCACCGCTACCAAACGCTGCGATCCGAACGGAATCGCACCCAACGACAGGAGCTGCACTGAAGTTGCCTGGCGCAAGCACTCTGGGAAGGGTCAACCACCACAGGCTGATCCCCCTCACAACGGTTGGATCCCATGGGCCTCCACTGGGGCGAGCCTGCGAGGGAGTCGGTTTTTCCTGCCCATTGGCGCTTGAGTCCGAGGCGTGAGGGCGATTGCGCGCAGCCGCGGGGTTTGGGACGGGGGCGGGCACGGGGGTTCATGGTGGTGCGGACATGGGCTGGACCGCTTTGCCTAGGATCGCGAGGGTCGCCCGTTCGACAAGGTCAACCCCCTAGGGGCATCGGAGCCAGCCCATTCCCGTGAACGGCAAGCCATTCGTTGAGATCATCAGATCCATCCCAAGCCAGCAGATTCGATGACCGCACAGATCGAGGCCCTCGCTGCCCTCGGCGCCGGGCAACCGCTCCAGCCCTTTTCCTACACCCCCGGTCCCCTCGGCAGCGATCAGGTGGAAATCGCCGTAGAGAGCTGCGGCATCTGCCATAGCGATCTCTCCATGCTCGACAACGAGTGGGGCATGACCGCCTATCCGTTTATTCCCGGCCATGAAGTGATCGGCCGGGTGGCCGCCCTCGGGGAGCACACGAAGCGTCTGAGCATCGGCGACCGGGTTGGTCTGGGCTGGTTTTCCGGCAGCTGCGGCGCCTGCGACCAATGCCTCTCCGGCAACCAGAACCTCTGCCTTAAGGCCGAAGCCACCATCGTCGGGCGCCACGGAGGCTTCGCGACGCGGGTGCGGGCCGAGTGGACCTGGGTGTCTCCCTTGCCGGAAGGCCTCGACGCCGAGAAGGCAGGCCCCCTTTTCTGCGGTGGCATCACCGTCTTCAATCCGATCGTGGAATTGGGTATCAAACCCACCGACAGCGTGGCGGTGATCGGGATCGGCGGGCTGGGTCACATGGCCCTGAAGTTTCTGCGGGCCTGGGGATGCGACGTCACCGCCTTCACCAGCAGCGACTCGAAACGGGAGGAAGCGCTCCAGCTGGGCGCCCACCGCACCTTGAACTCCCGCAACGCCGAAGAACTGGCAGGGGCTGCGAGCAGCTTCGACTTCATTCTCAACACCACCAACGCCAACCTCGACTGGAACACCTACATCGCCGCCCTCAAACCCAAGGGGCGTCTGCACACCGTGGGGGCCGTACCTGAACCGATCGCCTTGGCCGCTTTTCCGATGATTCTCGGGCAGAAAAGCCTCTCCGCTTCCACCGCTGGGGAGCCCTTCCACCACCGACAAGATGCTGCATTTCAGCTGTCGCCACGGCATCGCGCCCACCACGGAGTTCTTTCCCATGTCGAAGGTCAATGAAGCCCTGGATCACCTCCGCTCCGGCAAAGCCCGCTACCGCATCGTGCTGATCAACGACCTGGGGTGAGGCCCACAAGCGGCTGCTGAGACTGTGGCCCCAGCGGCAGCGGATATCGAGATGACTGGGGCGGCCACAGCAGTACCCGCAGCAGGGTTGGCTGCAGCCGCATCACGCCCACGCCAGAGGGGATCCCAGCAAGGGCGAAGCCCTGACGGGCCGCCGAAGACCTGCCTGCCGATCCGAAGTGGGCTGGCACATCAGCCCACCAACCCCAACACGGCTGCATCGCCTGGCGGGTGGCTTCACAATGGGGTGATGAGCACGGCATCCACGCCCACGATCGAGGAACGGCTCCAGGCCATGGCCGGGGTGATCCATGGCGTCATCCCCGGGGCGCAGGTGCGGCTGTTCGGTTCGAGGGCTCGCGGCACCAGCGGACCTGATTCCGACATCGATCTGCTGATCACCGCCCCAGATGAGTGGCTGGCGCAGCATCACCGTTTCCAGGTGCTGAACGATCTGTGGGGTCGGCTGGCCCAGGCGGATGTGTCGCTCGATCTGCTGCTGTACTCCCGGAGCGAATGCGAGGAGCGCCAGCACTGGCGGAGCCATGTGATTGGCAGGGCCTACCGGGAAGGACGGCTACTGCATGGCGCTCTCTGAAGCGGAAGGTCTGCTGCGCATCGCCGCCGTCGATTTGGAGAGCGCTCAGGCTTCCTTCGACCCGACCGTCTTTCGCGAAGGTGCCTGGGGTTTCTGGCTGCAGCAGGCCGTGGAGAAGGCGTTGAAGGCCTGGCTGCTGCATCTGGGCAGCGATCCGCCGCTCACCCATGACCTGCGCCGTCTGGTGTTGCTGCTTGAGGCCAAGGGAGTAGCCACGGCCAAGCTGCAACCGCTCGCTCAGCTCACCGTCTATGCCGTGCAGTTCCGCTATGACGCCGATCCCACACCCCTGGGGTTGGATCGGGAAGACCTCAACCGGCAGGTGAAGGAACTGATCGCCCGGGTGCAGGCGCTGGTCATGCCGGGTTCCGAAACTGAGGCGTGACGGTGTCTGCCATGCCCCACCCCCTCTGCTGCCTTCCATCGCCTGCGCGCGTTCATCGCCGAGCGCATGCGCATGAGACCTATCGACCAGCCGTTGATGCTCCTGGAACTGCTCGGCCATGGGTTTGCCAGGCAACAGCCAGCCCAGCCCCAGTGCAGGACGTCGCCCGCAGGATCCTGGGAGAAGACTTGACCCAGATCGACACCTACGTGCAGCGGGTGAAGCGCATGGTGGGCCGGGTGCTCACCGGCAACGGCATCACCGCCTACGGCAACGGCGCCTACAGCCTGATCGGCGGCGACGAACTGAGCGATGGCGTTACCTGGCCGAAGGCCAGCGTGGCGGAGCCACTACGCGACGAACTGCAGCAGCTCTGCCGGCAGCGCCTTGATGCCTTCCGCTCCCAGCGCGGCGAAGAGGTATTTGCCCACCGCAGCCGCCACCGCACGCCGATCAGCGGCTCGATCAAGTACCGCGTGCTCACCCGCGCCCGGGGCCGCTGCGAATGCTGCGGCGCGGGCTGTTGCTCAGCAAATCCCGCACCAGTGCGCCCTGGAGGTGGATCACATCATCCCCAGAAACCAGGGAGGACCCGACGACCTCTCCAACTTCCAGGCCCTCTGCTTCCGCTGCAATGCCGGCAAGCGGGACACGGACCGCACCGACTTTCGCGGACTCCTCGCCAGCTACCAGCACAGGCAGGAGGGCTGTGTGTTCTGCGCGCTGGAGGGCAGCGGCCGGGTGCTGCTGGAGAACGAGCTGGCGCTCTGCATCGCCGATGCCTATCCGGTGAGTGAGGGGCACAGCCTGGTGATCCCCAGACGCCATGTGTCCGACGGGCTGGAGTTGCACCAGCCGGAGTGGAATGCGGTGGTGGAACGGCTCAAGCGTCGGCGCGAGCAGATCGCGGCTGATGATGCCGGGATCAGCGGCTGGAATCTGGGGCTGAACTCAGGCGAAGCGGCCGGACAGACGGTGTTTCATGCGCACTGGCATCTGATCCCCCGCCGCACAGGTGATGACAAATCCCCCGCGGAGGCGTTCGGGGGGTTATCAAGGGCAAGCAGGAGTACTGAGCCGTGGCCACCAAGACGCCAACGCGCAAGAAGCTGGACAGGCCAGCGGTCTTGGCACGGATCGAGGAGATCCTCTCGGCAGGGGCACCGGATGCCGAAAGCCTGCTGGCTTTCGCAGAGCTCATCAACGGAAAGCCTTTCCCTGAGCCTGTTCTCACGTTGACTGAGCTCAAAACGGCTGTCTGCAAGGTGTTCGGCAGCAAGAACGCCACAGAGCTACGCAAGTCGAGCGAGTTCAATCTCGCGATGGCTGGGCGCAGCTTTGATCTCAAGACCAAGGCTGATTGGCTCAAGCTCTATCGGGAGTGGGTTGGGGTTCCCCGCAGCGAGCGGGACAAAATAGGCAAGACATCCATCAACGGCATCGATGTCTTGGAGAATTTCAGACCTTGGCATGTGTTCTCTCTGGAACCATCGACAGCCAGTGCGGATGACATCAAAGAGGCCTTCCGCAGGCTGGCCAAAGAACACCATCCCGATGTGGGCGGCGATCCGCGCGTGATGGAGCGGCTCCAGAAAATGCGTGACTCCCTTCTTGCCTTTCTCTGAACAAGATGATGACGACGACATCCAAGCGATCACGTGACGCCTTCTCCTTTCAGGAGTCAGCCAAAATCCTTGGCATCAGCGCCAAGAAGCTCGATGGGATTTGCAAATTCTTTGATGCCCACAATGACGATGAATGGGAGCTGATCGAAGGAGAGTTCTTTGAATACGAACTAGGGCAAGCTCGTAGTCGCCGCTTTTACGAAGAAGGCGTCATGGCGATTGCAAAGTATCTGGAAGAGAAGGAAGGTGGAAGCATCATCGCCAAAATCCATGAGTTCTTCACCCACCACCGCGCGCGGGTGACACGCACCCTCGTCAAACGACGCATCATTCAAGTCACCCAAGATCGGAGCACCATCGAAATCCGAGGCGATCTGATTTTTTGGAGCAACGCTCAGTTGTCAGGGTTCTGGGCACCAATGGCAAAGGGATGGCTGGCACGATCACAAGGATCCAAGAGGAAAGCGCAGGGTTAGAAGGTGCAGAGGGTTTAGAGATCGGCGTTCATTTCGATAGCTTTGATGGCAAAGATCAACGCCATTGGAGCCAGCGCGGCATTGTGCGGCTGGCGAAGACGATGAACGACAAGGGCAAGATCAGCAAGGCACGCAAGGCCTGGGTGAAAGCCGTCGCGGAAGTTGCTGAAGACTGCTTTGAAGCCCAGCGAAAGCTGCTGGAGAGCCACGAGGCGCGGGTCAAGGCGGCAAAAGACAAAGTTCGTCAGAAGGCCCTACGCAAAGATGGCTCTGGCTGTGCAGTCTCGGGCCACAAGCCATCAGCATCCGATCAGAATCCGGTTGAACTGGAGGCACATCACCTTTTTGACGCTAGTTCAAGGCCTGATCTTGCGGCCTATGAAGAAAACTTGATTGCGATCAGCAGCAGCATCCATCGCAACTTTCACAAGTGGATGGGCGCCAAGCCCTGCGAACCCAAAGATTTTGTTGACTATCTCTTAGGCAACGAGATGAGCCATTTTGATGGTGCGCCGAGCGTCAAGAAAAGGAAGGAGCAGAAGCTGGAGAGACTGATGAATCGGGTGGAGTTGTTGCAGGCGAGGTTTGAGGGGAATCATTTGCTTTACTAACGCTCCAGCTCAGAAGCGGGCAGATAATGTTCAGAATGCGCAGGCAGCTTATGCATCCATCATCTCAATCTGGATGTTGGACGGCATGCTATGAGAAAATTGATCCTATGGAACGACCAGGCACTTTCAGAAATCAACCATCAGCGAATTGGTGGATACATTCATCTCTGCAATTGCCCGGAAACGAACAGTGTAAGCAGTAATTGACTGGCAATGGACACATGATTAAAGGCAAGACGCATTAAAAAGATATGCACTCAGTCCCAGGCAAATAAACGGTTTGGCAGTGATTTTTAAGCCTGCTTGTGATGCTCATCGTTGCGTTGCTGAGACTCCTCCTTTCCCTCTAGCCAATAGATTCCCTTGAACTTATCAAGTGCCATGCGCCGATAGGCCTCCTCACTCATCACGACTTCAGCAGTGAAGTAGTAAGTCAGCTCGCCTCCATCGCTAGATGAAACAACCTTTGGCTGGAATGTGCGACTACCATCCGAGTCGGTAGGCGTGAGAGAGAAATGTCCAGGGCGAAGACGTCCCATGATCTTTCTAGGATTGGTTGGTGGCAGAGCAAATTATGCCATATGCAACTTCAAGCTGCAGGCTTTCCCTTGCTGGATAACTCTAGCTTGGCTGTATAGCTATATCTCTTGCGATATTATCCCAAGACACCACGTTCATTGCTGCGTGTCGACACCGTCGATGTCAATAAACATTTGGCAAGTCATTCATCAGTGACTCGACAAGGTTTCATTAGCCTAGACCGCCCAACGCTCCAGATCAGAAGCGGGAGCATTATGAACGGATGCAAGCCAATCAAATGCCCAGTCTTCTGTATCTTATTGTTAGGCATATTACTGGGAAAGATCCATGCCGCCTGTATATTGAGTAGCTCTAGCGAGTATGGCGCATCCATCATCGATTAGGCGAAGAAAATCACGAGCATCAGAGAAATAATTCTTAAACGCCAAACGAACATCTTCAGAGGTGTCGGCTCTCACCAGGACAATGTCTCTATCAGGCATTTCCTTCTCGAACTCAAAAAGTGCTCTGAGCGCATCCGGAGCGTCTCGATACTGCTTGACTTCCAGTGGCTTTCCCTCTGAAATAATCAGAATCGCATTTCTCCTCGCTGAAATAATCTGATCGGCTGAGTTAAGGCCTCGAAGCATGTGCAGCAGCCCCAATTCCCTTTCTGCAGCAAGGAAGTCTGTCACAAGATCACGATCATCAAGATCCGGCAAGGCACCTTTCATGCCTTCATGGGCTCGAGCTAATATTTCGCTCGCCATCTTCATTACTGTTTCGTAACGTGTATCCCCGTGCTTAAACTTTGGCTGACTTTCTGTAATGAAGCCGATGACCTCAACTGTCGTAGCCCAAGCGTGCTGGACCAAGGTTCGATACTGAATCTCTACATACAGTCCTTTCAGAGGGCGTCCGACAACGGAGTTGACATCATACTCGTACACATCATGCACTCCTCTATAGCCAGATTCCTTGGGGTTCTTGATGTAATCGTACTTGTCTTTATCGTCTGCATTGCGTCGCTTGTGCTTGAAGCGAGCCTTATGGAAATGATCCCTAAAAGAATAGAGCTCCTCGATGCTTCTAAATATTAGCCTGCAGCCGGCTACATCGTCCATGCGAGACAGGTTCATTCTCGGGAATCGATTCAGCTTGTGAAATATTGTCCTCTTACGCTTGTGGCGCTGGGCAAAGATAATGCCCTTGTCTCTGCCTCTCTGAATAAGATTGACCTTAAATGTATTTAGAACTGCTCTGTGAGCTGCTCGCCACTCATCGATAACCTGGAGATCCTCCGAGTTTGCAGTTCCTTCCCGCACCCGCTGTCCAGCACGGTTTACTCTCGACTTTGATCCACCAGGGAACGCCTGTTCTTGGTCGGGGGAATGGCTTGGGTTCTCCATGACACAATTATGGCGCCTAACGTTCGCCTTCACTTGGCCGCATGGAGCCGATGAACACCGCTGACAATGAGTGGAGGTGGCTCAGATACATGGTGATCTTAAGTATCGCTACGACACGATGGCGACCTTGGAGTGCATGGCAACATGCTCGAGGTTACTGTAGCGGTAATACCTGCCAACGATCCTGCATGCCTTTACTTCTAGGCTGTTCAAGTTCCAGAAATATTCGACCTCATCCTTTCTTGCTTGACGGACATAAGCCATCGGAACAAAGTATCGGCCACCGTCCATTGAAATGAACGTTAGCTCCCTTAGTGTCATGCCGTTGAGCTCTAGATGGACAGGGTAAGCGTAACTGTTGCGGTCCGGATACAGCAATGTCCAGCGCTCAGCAAATAAGCGTGTTCGTTCGCCAATCTTGATCTGGTATGTGTTGTCGGTGACAGCGATCCACACTTCAGTGCCATCAATATCGGTCTTGGACCAACTGCTGGATTCAAGCATTCTCTCGAAGTTCTGGAGCGTGTTGCGTGGCTTTAGGTCTGCAGACAATTTTTGAAGCTCAGCGCGCTGATCAGAACCCGCCTTGATGTAGTAGCGGTGAGTTATGAGCCAGGAGAGTAAGCCACCAATGGCTGCTCCTGCGGCGAAAGTGAGAAACTCGTTCATGGGACGCCTAACGCCCAAGATCAGAAGCGGGCCAAGATTCACTGGCATCACAAGCAATCAATGATCCCGTCTTCTGCATCTGGATGTTAGTCCGCGCCATCATGCCTGCACATTGCGGATCAACCCTGAATGCCATGCAACAAAACCCGCGACGTTGATGGCCACTGTGACCCAGAAGATAGCCACGAAGTTTGACTTGGAACACTTGTGGCGCAGTAGCTGCTGAGCGAGCAGGGCGCCCGGCCAGCCGCCAACCACCCCAAGCAAGTGCAATGTCCTCTCCGGCGTGCGCCAGCTTCCATTGATAGCAGCCGACTTATCGACCGCGTATGCAATAAACGTCAAGAGACTGAGCCCGAAGTACACAGCGGAAACCATGGGGTTGACCGACCACCTGCTCGCGACATAGATCCAGACTGAAGCGAAGGCCGGGATGACCAGCAGTCGTGGGAGAGTCCATGCTGCAGGCGACTCCGATCGGTATGTCTTGGGTGCACGATTACCTACGAGGTACTGGACTGAGCGCGCACGCTGCTTGCCGTTTGGGCCTAGCTCGATCTCAAAGGTTAAAGCCTTCCCGGTTGTCGGGCGCTTGATGCTGGGTGGGAAAGCCTTGATATGAACAAAGATATCCTTGCCACCCTGAGCTGGCTCAATGAACCCGAAGCCTCGCTCATCATTCCACGATTTTAGGTTACCTCGTAGTCGCATCGGTGTTTTGCGTCGGTCTAACAATGATTGGGCGGGTCCGATAACCATCTGCAATGCTTGGCCCCTTCCGCATAACAAGCCTTGCCGCGAAAACACCAAGCTTCAAGATGCCATCCATTGCAAGAGTTCCCCAAGGATCGGCAGCCGTTGATCGCCACGTTAGACGGATCCGATATCCAGGCAGTTCGTTGCGATACTTCTAAGCACTGAGGCGGCCTTCTGCGTTCGGCCCCACTCCAGCCCTTCATCCTCGATCATTTCTGCAGACAGGCTCAGGCTGAATTGAGCACCCCACCCCCCAACCCCGGCCTCTACGACCACCTCCTTACCGAGGTCCTGGAGCAGCAGTTGGCGGGCGTACCCCAGGAGTTGGTGGGCCTCGATCCCCTCGACCCCGAGGAAGCGCCCCACAAGCTCTCGCGCCACCTCGCCGCCTTGGTGCGCAGCGCCCTGGCCAGCCTTCCCGATGGACATCCCACAGCAGCCCAGCTGAAGCTGGTGAACCAGTTGGTGGCCTTGCTGATTGCCCAGGTGCCCCGGGCCGTTAGCCCCGGTGATGCCGTCCACCCCAGTAGCCAAAACCTCAGCAGCATCCTTGCCTCCCCGCTGCTTCCTGGCCAAGCCAAGCCGTTGCGTCCCCTGATCCCCCTGGCCGACAGCACCCTGCTGGTGAACGCCAGCGGCGAGCCATCGGTGGGGCAGGCGTTGATCCACGAAATCCCCTCCGCCCAGCGGATTGACCTGCTCTGCGCCTTCATCAAGTGGAGCGGCCTGCGTCTGCTGCAGGAGCCCTTGGCCGACCTGCTGCGCGCCGGCCGGCCGTTGAGGGTGCTCACCACCGTCTACATGGGTGCCACCGACCGCCGCGCCCTTGATTGGCTCGTGGCCCACGGCGCCGAGGTGCGTGTCAGCTACGACACCCGCCGTACCCGTCTGCATGCCAAGGCCTGGTTGTTTCACCGCGCCTCGGGCGCAGCCACCGCCTACATCGGCTCCTCCAACCTCTCCACCGCCGCCTTGCACGACGGCCTGGAGTGGAACGTGCGCCTCTCCGCCCAAGACAACGAGGGCATCCTCTCCAAGTTCCAGGCCACCTTTGAGAGCTACTGGGAGGAGGGCGAATTCGAGCCTTACCGGGCCAGCGAGATCGAGCAGCGTCGCTTTGATCGGGCCGCGGCGAACGAAACCACCAGCGACGCCACACCGCTCAGCTTCTTCGACATCCGCCCTCACGCCTACCAGCAGGAGATCCTCGAAAAGCTCGCCGCCGAGCGCAGCCTCCACAACCGCTGGCGCAACCTGGTGGTGGCCGCCACCGGCACCGGCAAAACCGTGATCGCCGCCCTCGATTACGCCCGCCTGGCGTCTGATTTCGGCAACCAGTGCACCGCCCTGGCCGGTCCGGGCTACCCCAGCCTGCTGTTCGTGGCTCACCGGAAGGAAATCCTGGAACAGAGCCTCGCCACCTTCCGCCAGGTGCTGCGCGATGGCTCCTTCGGTGAGCTGCTGGTGGATGGCCAGCGTCCCGGCCAGTGGCGCCATGTGTTCGCCTCGGTGCAGTCGCTCGCGGGGATCGATCCGGCGGGCCTGGCGCCGGGCAGCTTCAACGTGGTGATCGTCGATGAGTTCCACCACGCCGCCGCCTCCAGCTACGAGCGCTGGCTGGCCCACCTGGCGCCGTCCCTGCTGCTCGGCCTCACCGCCACCCCCGAACGCACAGACGGGCTCGACATCCTCCATTGGTTCGGTGGCCACACCGCCGCCGAGCTGCGCCTCTGGAGCGCCCTCGATCAGGGCCTGCTGGCGCCCTTCCACTACTTCGGCCTCCACGACGGCACCGACCTCTCGCAGATCGAATGGCGCCGCAACGGCTACGCCACAGAAGCTCTCACCAACCTCTACACCGCCGACGACGCCCGCCTGCGCCTGATCCTGCGCGAACTCGAAGGCAAGATCACCCACCTGTCCACGATGCGGGCCCTGGGCTTCTGCGTGAGCGTGGAGCACGCCGCCTGGATGGCCCGCAAGTTCGCCGCTGCCGGCCTGCGCGCCGCCTCCCTGGATGCCAACAGCCCTCGCGACGAGCGCGCCGAGCAGATCCGCCGCCTGCGGTCCGGTGAGCTGCAGATCCTCTTCGCCGTGGATCTGTTCAACGAAGGGCTCGACATCCCCGAGATCGACACGGTGCTGTTCCTGCGGCCCACCGAGAGCGCGATCGTGTTCCTGCAGCAGCTCGGCCGCGGTCTGCGCCTCTGCCCAGGCAAGAGCTGCCTCACTGTTCTGGATTTCATCGGCCAGGCCCACCGCAACTTCCGCCACGACATCCGCTACCGCGCCCTGCTCGGCGGCAGCCGCGACCAGCTGCGCCAGCAGATCGAAACCGGCTTCCCCTTCCTCCCCGCCGGCTGCAGCCTCCAGCTCGATCGCGTCTCCACGGAGCGGGTGCTTTCCAATCTGCGCGAGTCGCTGCCCAGCCGCCGGCCCCAGCTGCTCGCCGAATGCCGCCGCCTCGGGGCCTGTTCGCTGGCGGAGCTGCTCGACGGACTCGGCATGGAGCTGGGGGAGTTCTATCGGGTGGCGGGGTGTTGGGCGTTGCTGCAGCGGGAGCTGGGGTGGGCGGTGGCGGAGGCCTCCGGGGAGCCCACGGCGGATGAAGAGCGGTTGGGGCGGGGCATCGCCGGCGGTTTGCTGCACCTCGACGACCCCGAGCGCCTGCGTTGGCTGGTGGATCAGCTGCAGCGGCCGCTGGCACCCGATCCGGCGGGGTTGGACCTGTGTGCGGAGCGCCAGTGGCGGATGCTGCTGGCCCAGCTCTGGGGCAGTGGCCGCCAGCACCTGCCGCTGGCCGAGGCGTTGGTGCGGCTCTGGGCCGCCGCCGCCATCCGCGCCGAGCTGGTGGAGCTGTTCGCGCTGCTGCTGGAGCGCACCGACCACCTGGTGGCACCGCTCGCCTGGCCGTTTCAGGGTGAAGGCGAACCAGCCCCGCCAGTGCCCCTGAAGCTCCACGGCCGTTACTCCCGCGCCGAGGTATTCGCGGCGTTCGGGTTATTGAACGAAGCCCGCCCCTTCCCCGGCCGCGAGGGTGTGTTCTTTGATGAGGCCTCCCGATGCGACGTGTTCTTCATCACCCTGAAGAAGAGTGAGCGGTTGTTCTCCCCCACCACCCGCTACAACGACTACGCCATCTCACCGCGCGAGTTCCACTGGGAGAGCCAGAGCCTCACCCGCGAAGCCTCAGCCACCGGCCAGCGCTACATCCACCACCGCGCCCGCGGCAGCCGCGTGCTGTTGTTGGTGCGGGAGGAGAACCGGCGTGGCGGCGTCACGCTGCCGTTTCTGTGCCTGGGCTTTGCCGATTATGTGAGCAACGAAGGCGAGCGGCCGATGGCGATTCGCTGGCGGCTGCACAGGGCGATTCCGGGGGCCTTCTATCCGGAGCTGGCGGTGGCGGTTTAGCGTTGGTTCATGGATCACGAAGAGCGGATCACTATCAATTCGGCGGTTCGTTTTGGCAAGCCCTGCGTCCGCGGTACCCGTCTCACGGTGGGAGATGTTCTTGGCGCGTTGGCGAGCGGCATGACGGAAGCTGAGCTTCTGGGGGATTTTCCGCAGCTCAACCACGAGGATGTGCTGGCCTGCCTGGCCTATGCCGCCGACCGTGAACGGCGCCTGGTCATCCGTTCCGCAGCGGCGTGAACCTGCGGCTGCTTGGACTTGGTGGGGCGGATGATCTGGTGATCTGGGACCATGCCCGCCGCGAGGATGTCCTGCTGGTGACCAAGGACGAGGATTTCCTTCGACTCAGTGTGAGCCGAGGATTTCCCCCAAGGTGATCTGCCTGGGCATCGGGAATGCCGGCAATGCCGCCACCGCCGATCTGCTTCTGAACAATCTCGAGGCCATCGAAGCCTTCAAGGCCCATCCAGAGGCCGGCTTTCTTCTTCTCAGCCCCGAAGCTCAGTCTCCGTAAGGATGTGCGTAGCGCCAGTGGCGGATGCTGCTGGCCCAGCTCTGGGGCAGTGGCCGAAATCACCTGCCCTTGCCCGAAGCCCTCGCGCGGCTCTGGGTCGCCGCATCCATTCGCGCCGAGCTGGTGGAGCTGTTCGCGCTCCTGCTGGAGCGCACAAACCACCTGGTGACGCCGCTCGCCTGGCCGTTTCAGGCCGAAGGCGATCCAGCCCCGCCGGTGCCCTTGAAGCTCCACGGCCGCTACTCCCGCGCCGAAGTGTTCGCGGCGTTCGGCTTATTGAACGAGGCCCGCCCCTTCCCCGGCCGCGTAGCCGAAGGCTTCTGCGCAGCAGTTGGTGTGTTCTTCGATGAGGCCACGCGCTGCGACGTGTTCTTCATCACCCTGAAGAAGAGCGAGCGTTTGTTCTCTCCCACCACCCGCACCAACGACTACGCCATCTCACCGCGTGAGTTCCACTGGGAGAGCCAGAGCCTCACCCGCGAAGCCTCAGCCACCGGCCAGCGCAATATCCACCATCGCGAGCGCAGCAGCCGCGTGCTGTTGCTGGTGCGGGAGGAGAACCGGCGCGGCGGCGTCACGCTGCCGTTCCTGTGCCTCGGCTTTGCCGACTACGTGAGCCACGAAGGCGAACGCCCGATGGCGATTCGCTGGCGGCTGCAGCGGCCGATTCCGGGTGCGTTTTATCCGGAGCTGGCGGTGGCGGTGTGAGGGGGCCGCCCAGCTTTCGGCCTCTCCTATCCTTGGGGTTCTGGAGGACTTCCATGGCTCTCGCCATTGAGCTCAACGATGAACAGTCCCGGGCTCTGGCCGAGGTGGCCGGGCTGCTCAACGTGCCCCAGGAGGTCCTGGCCTCGGCCGCCGTCCGCGATCTGCTTAGCCGACCCTCCGCAGACTTCGAAGCAGCCGCATCGAACGTGCTGGCAAAGAATGAGGAGCTGTACCGTCGTCTGGCGTGATCCGCTATCTCCGCCTCGTTGAGGTACTGGAGCTGCACCGCCGATTGATCGCCACGTCCGGCGGTTCACCCGGATTGCGGGATCTTTTCAGGTGTTGATCTCTATCCAACTCTCATCGAAAAGTCTGCCGTTCTTGGCTTTTCCCTGATCAAGAATCATCCCTTTGTGGATGGCAACAAGCGTGTTGGCCATGCAGCCATGGAAGTGATGTTGATGCTTAACCGCTATCAGTTGACCGCTTCCAACGAATCCACCGAAGCCGTTGTTCTTGCTGTGGCCTCCGGAACGCTTGATCGGCAGGAATTTACCGAGTGGGTTAGGGAGCAGATCAAGCCCTTGGGATGAGGTTGGCGGCCGATAGGGCCACCGGCGACTGCAGCGGCCGATTCCGGGGGCCTTCGATCCGGAGCTGGCGGTGGCGGTTTGAGGGGGCCAGACTGTAGGCCTACCCAGCCCGGCGACCATGACGACCGCCACCCCCCAGCGCCTCACGGCAATCCTGCACCGGGAAGACGAGGTCAACGTGGCGGAATGCCCCGAGGTCGACACCGCGAGCCAGGGTGACTCGATCGAGGAAGCCCTGGCCAACCTGCGCGAGGCGACCGAGCTCTACTTGGAGGAATGCCCGCAACCTGCGCTGGCGCCCCGACTGCTGACCACCTTTGAGGTCAACGTTGCCTAAGTTGCCTCGGCTGCCGGCATCAGCCGCCATCGCCGCATTGCAGCGCCTCGGTTGTGAGATCGTGCGCCAGAAAGGCCGCCATGTGGTGCTGCGAAGACAATCCCTCAACCCGGAAAATGGCGATGCCAGCGTCACATGCGTGGAGCCTCCCCATCGGCGTGACCTGGCGGTGGGGACCTTGGGAAGCGTGCTTCGCCAGGCAGGTATCGACCCGGCAACGTTCATCGATGTCCTCTGACGCTTTTCATCGCGGAGCCTGAACCTACGCTTGGACGGCAGCTACAGCCGCGCTTCCTGCAGCGCATCACCCTGCGAACAAGCGAAGCCCTCTTCTCCCCCACCACCCGCACCAACGACGTCGCCATCTCGCCGCGTGAGTTCCACGGGGAGAGCCAGAGCCTCACCCGCGAAGCCTCAGCCACCGGCCAGCGCACCATCCACCACCGCGAGCGCGGCAGCCTGGTGCTGTTGTTGGTGCGGGTAGCCTCAGGCTTCTGCGCAGCAGTTGAGAACCGACGCGGCGGCGTCACGCTGCCGTTTCTGTGCCTGGGTTTTGCCGACTACGTGAGCCATGAAGGTGAGCGGCCGATGGCGATTCGCTGGCGGCTGCAGCGGCCGATTCCGGGGGCGTTCTACCCGAAGCTGGCGGTGGCGGTTTGAGGGAACCCAAGGCTCCATTAACCTGACTCCATGGACACGGCTGCCCCACTGCTGACCTTGCTGGTCGACCGGCTGGAGCCGCTCAGGCACCTGTGCAACCGCTACGGCGTGGATCGGCTTGAAGTGTTCGGCTCGGCGGCGAAGGGCCTGTTTGACCCTGCCAGCAGTGATCTGGACTTCATCGTGCAGATGACGGACCAACGAGAACCAGGCTATGCCCGGCGCTTCTGTTCCTTCGCCGATGACTTGGAAGCCCTTTTCGGCCGTCCGGTGGATCTCCTGACGGAATCCATGATCCACAATCCCTATTTCCGCAAAGACGTGGACGCGTCACGGCGGCTTCTCCTGGAACTCTGAACATGCGAAGGGAGGCGCTGAGAAGGGATCCCCCATGCTTTAGCCAGCGACTTGAACGCATCCAACGCCTGGGAGTCTGTTGCGCACAGATTGCGAGCAGCCTCTCCACAGACGTTCCTGAATCTGCCCAGAACCATGTGACTGCAGTGGTTCTAGGCGAAAGAATGAGGCATGCACAAGCCCAAGTCCGTCCGTCCGTCCCTGGCAGCCGGAGCAGACCATCCTGTTGCCGCCATCACCAGCTCTCCAATGTGAGTTCGTCCACCTGGGCGAAGGCCTGATCGGCGCTCACCAGGCTGCAGCCTTCGCTGAGAGCATGGCTGGCGATCAGCAGGTCCATCAAACCCAGGGGCTTGCCTCGTTGCTCCAGCTGGGCCCGAAGCCTGCCATAGGTGCGAGCGCATCCTTCGCTCCAGGGCAGGATCTCCAGAGCCTCCAGCGCCCCCTCGATCAGCTGGCGCTTGTTGGCAGGCAGCACGCGCCGCTCCAGCCCGTAGCGGATCTCCGCCGCCACGATCACCGAAAGGCAGCACTGCTGCTCCGCCAACCAGCCATCGAGGCGAGGCGAGCGCCCATCCAGAAGGGCGCGCACAGCGTTCGTATCGAGCATCCGCCTAGTCATTTCGGCCCTTGCGACATCGTCACGGCCAGTTGCCCTCCGGCGCTGCGGCTGGATCGCGTAGGTGATCAAAAAAGCTGTCCAGTTCTGCGCGTTCGCCTGGCTCGGCCAGCAGGGCATCACGCTGCTCCAGCCAGACGCGGGCGGAGGGCCGCAGCGGCGTGAGCACCACCGCGCCGGATTCGGGATCCCGGTGCACCTCCACCTCCGATCCCTCGAAGCGGAATTCGGCAGGCAGGCGCACCGCCTGGCTGCGCCCATTCCGAAACAGCTTGGCGCGCATTTCACTGAAGTGATAGATACCAAGTCTAGACCACTTGGCCGCCATCAGGCTGCCCCCTGGCGGCGGAGCAGCACCTCGCCATGGTCAAGCGCCTCGCGCACGACCGGAGCACCATTTCACGCATCCTGGCCAGGTGGCGTTCCTCGAAGGGCATCACCACCAGGACGTCGGCATCCAAATCCCAGCGCCTCGCGGGTCACCAGAGGTGTCGGGGTGGAAGTCATGGGCCCCTTCATCGCGAAGCTACCCAGCCAACAACGCCCACGACCAGCAGCGCCTCAGGCCAGGAACTGCCTCACCAAGCCAATCAGCTCCTTCTTGCTGAACGACTCCAAGGGCGGCGGCGGCGGCTCCACCTGCCTCTGCTCAAGAACCCTGGCCAGCTCGGGCTTCTTCAACTTGGTGTAGCCCTTGATCCCGTGGGTCTTGCACAGCTGCTTGAGGGCCGCCACCGACAACTTGAGAAAGCTCCCCTTGCCCAGCAGAGCCTTGCGGTGTTGGGAGGCGGCATCGGGTGGATCCTGCAGATGGCTGAGGGCTTCTCCCGAGCGCTGGAGATGCTCCCCCACACGCCGATAGACCCGGGCATCGGTGCCGGCGAGTTCCCGGTGGCTCTGCTCCAGCAGATCGGCGATCGATGGGCCCGCGCTCATGGCTGCTCGTTGATCTGGGCGGGTCCGTTGCCGGGGTCGGCCGCTTCGCCGGCGAGTGCCACAGCGCGCGCCTTCACCTGACGCCAGCGGCGGGCCTGGGCGATCAGCTGCCGGAACATCTCCACGAGCCAGAAGCCGCTCTGGCGCTCACTTTCATCAATCAGGCCCACCATCGCATCGCCGGTGTCCTCCAGTTCGCGGATCACGGCGCCGAGCTTGGCGTTCATGGCATGGAGCCGCGTCTTGGTGTGCGCTTCATCGGCCAGGTCGGCCGCCAGTTCCCCCAGTTCCCGTTGCAGCTCGGCGATCACCACACCGCGACGGTCGCTCTGGGCCTTGAGCACCCCCGGGAGCGGTTGGCCGACACCAGCGCCGCACGGCATTCGCTGTAGGTGGCCTCGAGAGCCTCCGGCTCTGGTGAGCTGGGGAACTCGCTGGCGGAGCGCAGGGCCATGCCGCGTAGAAGAACTGGAGGCAGGATGACAGCCTTGGATCTGGGCTGACGGTTTGCCTGAAAGCATGGAACGCGGGAGCGCCCCAGCCAAGCCCAGCTCCGCTAAATTACATGTAACTTCCTGGGGGACGATGGCGATGGACGAAGCAAAGCGTGCTCTCACCCGAGAAAAAGTCCGCGCCCACCGGGAGCGGCTACGGCGCCAGGGTCTGCGGCCGATCCAGATCTGGGTGCCGGATGTGCGCACTCCCGAGTTCGCCGCCGAGGCCCGGCGGCAATGCCTGCTCGTCAACGCAAGCGCTCAGGAGGCAGACGACCAGGCCTTCGTGGATGCCATTTCTATCTGGCCGGATCATTGCCCTGAATGAAACGGAGTGAAATCTGGACCGTCGCCGGAGGTGGCGCCTACACCTCAAAGCCGCGCCCTGCCGTGATCGTGCAAGACGATGCCTTCGCGGAGCGGGACTCAATCACCCTCTGCCCACTCACCACTGATCCCGCCGACGCCCCCGTGTTTCGGATTCCTGTGGAGCCAAGCAGCCGCAATGGCCTCTCCAGCCGTAGCTGGCTGATGGCGGACAAGCTCAGCACCGTTCCCCGTGAACGCCTCGGCAGCCGGATCGGCCAGCTCGAGGACGACCTGCTGCTGCGCCTGAACCGCTCGATCCTGGTGTTCCTCGGTTTGGCGCGCTGAGCCTTTTGTTCATCACCCTGAAGAAGTCCGAGCGGTTGTTTTCCCCCACCAACCGCTCCGTGGACCTGCGGCACCAGCGTCTGCACCGAAGCCTCACGTCGCCCTGCGCCCTCAGACAAGACCGCTCGATCGGTCTCCAGCGCAGCTCAAGGCTCGCTGGGCCGGCGATCTGGATGGCACGAGTACCGTCTCAACGGGAACGAGAACGGGCTCGAGGTTCACCGGATGGTTGGGGACGTGTGTGCTGCCGACGGAGCGCGGCTCGAGCCTGTGGTCGGTGTGGCGGATGTCTGGCGCTGCCCGACCTGTGGACACCGAACGGACGAAGCCGGCGACGGACGGCTCGGTGACGGGTTCGACGTCAACCACCGGCAGTGGGGCCTGCGCGGGGATGTGCATGCCTGGCAGGCCATGCGTGAGCTCGTCAGGGCGACACCCACGCCGAACGATCGCGGTGCGGTCCGTGCGGCCTACGTCGATGCCCTGCGTCGCGTGGCCGACGTCGACATCGATCAGACCGATGAGCGGGTCGTGCACCGGCCCCACCTCGACCATGGGGGGATGTCCGGCGGATCGCTCGACGTCGAGTGGTGGCGGTCCAAGGGCATTCCACTGCTCGTCGAGCGGGCGCTGCAGCGGCGTCCCCCGTTGCGATCGCCGTCCACGCGACGCCCCGGCGGCCATGGGATCGACATCGTCGTGTGGACGATCCTGCTGGCGATTCCGGCAGCGTTGGTCGGTGGCGGAGGGTTCCTGCTGCATCAGCGCTTGGCCGGCACGCGCGTCGAGGCCAAGGTGCTTGCGTGCAACACATCGGGAGCGATCATCCGTGGAGCGTCCACGTATCGCACTGAGTGCATCGCCCGGTGGGAGATCGGCGGTCGGCTCGTGATCGGTGGGTTCACGGGGGGTAACGGGGAGGCCGACGTGGGCAGCACCATCGACGCAACGGTGCGCGGCGACACCGCCTACAGCCGGTCGCTTGGTCTCCCCGTCATGCTGATCGCCATGGGACTGCCGTTCCTCGCGCTTCCCGTGCTCGCGATCCGCACGAGAGTGCGGAGCCGGATCAGCTGACCAGCTGCGTTCTGGGGATGGTTCAGGGGTTGATCGGCTCAGGACGAACAGCTGTAGTGGGACACGCCTCCGGCGTTGAAGAATTCCCTGGGCTTCAGGCGGTCGTACCTCGCCGCCAGCTCCGCGGATGGCTCGTCGTAGGGATAGCTGAACACCTCCTGCAGCTCCTGGACCAGGTTGAAATCACCTTGCGCCGCCTGTTCATAAGCCGGTGCAATGAGCCATTCGCGCCAGGTGATCGCGGGGTTCACCTGTTTCATCGCTGAGGATGTCTCGCCGAGGTCGCCGTTACGCGTGATCTGATCACGCCAGCGTTGCAGCCATTGCGTCCATTGGGCATCGAGCTGCTCTGAACTGGGCAGGTAGAAGCTCTCTTTCAAGGTGGAGAGTTGATCTGGAATCTCAGACAGCCGGCGGAAGAAGATCGTGTAGTCCGCCTTGGAGAGCACCATCAGCTCCAGCAGCTCGTTCACCAGCGCGGCGTCGTAGCGAATCAGGCCGAGCTTGCTGGCCCACATCGCCTCGATCTCCTGGCGCATCACTTCGGCGAAGCCGTCGCGGATCTGATCCAGCTTTGCCACTGCCTCGGTGTTGCCCTCGAGCAGTGGCCGGAGGGCAGCCGAGAACATCTGGTAATTGGCTTCGGCCGCCACCGGTTGGTTGAAGAAGCAGAAGTGCTCGCCGCCGCCGGTCCAGGGCTGAAAGCGGGGATCGAACAGTTCGCAGAAGCCGAAGGGTCCGTAGTCGAGGGTGTAGCCACCGGCGGCGCAGTTGTCGCTGTTGAAATTGCCCTGGCAGTAGCCAACCCGCATCCAGTTCGCCACCAGTGCGATGAGCCGCCCGCGAAACAATTCCGCCAGCTCAACCACCTGATCGCTGAAATCCAGACTCGGATCAATCTCCGGCCGGTAGTTCCGCTCGATCAGGTGCTGAACGATCATCCGCAGCTCGTTCAGCGCATCCGGATGGGCCTCGCTGCGGGCGCGACGGGCGAACAGCTCCAGCTGGCCCACCCGCAGAAACGATGGTGCCACTCGTGTGGTGATCGCCGCAGGGTTGTCCACCAGGATGTCGGGATCGAACGAGCGGGAGTTCGGGGAGTACCAGGGCCGGCGCACGGTTTCAGACCCAGACACCACCAGGGTCAGGGATCGTGAAGTGGGCACCCCCAGGGCGTGCATGAACTCCTGGGCCAGAAACTCGCGCACGCTGGAGCGGAGCACGGCGCGTCCATCGGCCCCGCGGCAGTAGGGGGTCGGGCCACCGCCTTTCAGTTGCATCTCCCAACGCCTGCCGTTGAAGACACCTTCAAACACGGAAATGGCCCGGCCATCGCCGTAGCCGTTGCCGGTTCCAAACGGGCACTGCTGGATGTACTCCGTGCCGTAGATCGAGAGGGCATACCCGGTGGCCCAACCCAACGGTCGCATCGGCTCCCGCGCCACCGTGATGTCGCCGGAAAACAGACGGCGGAACTGGTCGTCCTGTGCCAGCGCATCGCTCAGGCCCAGCTCGCCAAAGAGGGTTCTGCTGTGCGCCACAACCTCCGGCGCTGGAAGTGGGGTTGGTGTCACCGGCACGTAATGACCGGAGAACACCTGGCGGGGCTGGTGGTCGCGGCCATCACCCGTCGCCTGGGGATCCGCCTGCAGGGAATCCAGCAGCGAATAGTCGGCCCGTTGGGCAAACTCCGCGAACGTTGTTGTCAGAACTGCTGCCGGCACTGTTGTCGTCACGGGTCTCTCGGGTGTTGGGCGGCCTGGCCCTGACGTTGAGGTCATCATCCTGGCGAACCTGTCGTCCTCGGTGTCCTGCCGGTGGGGAGGAGCGGCAAAGGGCGATCCGCTGGCGCCTGCAGCGATCACTCTGCGTCAGGCCGTACAAGATGAATCGAGAACCCTCCTTGCAAAAGAACCATGAAATTCATGATCACCTGGACGATCTCGCCCTCCCACTACAGGGCCACCGTGGAGCGTTTCCTGAGCACCGCGGCCCCCGATGTCGACGGGCTCACAACCGTGGGCCGCTGGCACATGCCCGGATCCTCCCGCGGCTGGCATGTGGTCGAGGGGTCTGCCGAGGCCGTGGCCACCCTCGAGGCGTTCTGGGGCGATCTGCTGGAGATCCAGGTCTTCCCGGTGCTCGAAGACGCCGAAGCGGCTCGCAGCCTGGCGTCCCAGGCGAGCTGATCGCTGAATCACCCTGACGCCGTTCCACCAGGCCGGTGGCGGCGAGCGGGGGAATGGTGGGACGCACGGTTCCTCGGGCACCAAGTGGTGTCCGAGAGCGCCATGGAGACCAGAACCTTCCGGGCAGCCGATGGAGATCGCTGTTGACGCCGGCGATGGAGACGCCCCAGCCCTGCGTCAACGTTCTGGAGTGATCCTTGTCGCCACAGAGCCGGCAGCCGCTCGGTGACCCAAGGCGCCCGTGTCCTGGCAATGTTTCTGCAGATCAAGTTCCCGGAAGTCCCGCTTGGAGTCCTGCCTTGAAAGCCATGCCCACCATCCATGGCTTGATGCCATGGGCCGCCCTGCTGTTGATGGCTGGGCCGATCACCGCCCGGGCGGCAGGCGCCCCCGGCTTCCCCTGTGGCGCTGAAGTTTGCCGATCAGACCTACCTTCATCGCTGGTCATCGAACCACCAGCACGAGTTCACACCTGTTGGCCAGGAAGACCTGAGTCGCTGGACGGACATGGTCACCATCAACACCTACCCAGGGGTGAGCGATGGTGAAGGGCTGGCTGATGTGGCCAACCGTGTACTGGGCAACTACACGCGCAACAAGGCCATGGTGCTGCGCACCGATTCGATTCCCCGCACCCCCGCCAGGCCCGCTGAACACTTGATCGTGGTCGTCTTCCCCGCTCGCGACACCATCGAGGCCGTCTTCGCCCGGTTGAGGATGGCCGACGGCCGCGGCACCGCGGTGATCTACAGCCACCGCCTCTATGGAGGCAAGGCGGGGGAGGCCATGGCGGCCTGGCTGAAGGCCCATGGAACCACCTTGGAACGTCGTTTGATGGCCCTCCAGGAGGTTCCCTCCCACCGCATCCTCGAGCCCGCCAGCCGTTGAACAGGAACCAACCCGGTGCCTGGCGGGTGGAAATCGGCAAGAGCAGCGAATGGGATGCCCACCACCCATGGGCGGCCGGGCGGCGGAAGCAAATTCTCGAGCGCATCGCAGCAGAGGTGGTGCGTCAGAAGGCGCCCAGCTGCAGCGCCTTGATCGGCGAGCCGCCGGGTTTCATCACGATCAGGCAGCGCCCCGTGCAGCGTGCATGGCTTCGATGAACGCCCGGCCCAGATGTGCTGCCCAGAGGCCACCGGCCGGGTTGGGATGAGAAGGTGCGGGGGTCCGTCCCGATCTTCACGGCCATGGCCACCTACCTGATCACCGGCGCCAACCGGGGCATCGGCACCGAGTACTGCCGCCAGCTCAAGGCCCGGGGCGACACCGTGATCGCGGTCTGCCGCAGCTCCTCGCCGGAGCTGGACGCCCTCGGGGTGCGGACCCTCACGGGAGTGGACATCACCTCCGCTGACGCCATCGCCGGCCTGGTGGAACGGCTCGATGGCCTGCCGATCGACGGCCTGATCCACAACGCCGGCCTCCTGGAGCGCACAAGCCTGGGGGATCTCGATGTCGAGAGCCTGCGGCGCCAGTTCGAGGTCAATGCCCTCGGCCCCATGCGGCTCACCCATGCCCTGCTGGGCCATCTCCATGTGGGCTCCAAGCTGATCCTGATGACCAGCCGCATGGGCTCGATCGCCGACAACAGCTCCGGAGGCTCCTATGGCTACCGGATGTCGAAGGTGGCGCTGTGCATGGCTGGCAAATCGTTGGCGATCGATCTCCAACCGCGTGGCATCGCCGTGGCCCTCCTCCACCCCGGGCTGGTGCGCACGCGCATGACCGGCTTCAGCGCCCAGGGCATCTCTGTGGAGCAGGCGGTGCAGGGCCTGCTGGAGCGCATCGATGCCCTCAGCCTGGAGACCTCCGGCACCTTCTGGCATGCCAACGGCGAGGTGTTGCCCTGGTAGAGCCTGCCCGCCCCCTCAGCCCCCCAGCACCGCCGCCTCGGGCTCGCTCTTCCCACTGGACCTGGCCCGCTCCAGGCCCACATCCACCCCCAGGTGCTGGTCAGGCCGGCCGGTGATCAGCAGGGCCCGGCGCTGGCGGGTGGCGATCTGCCACAGCCAGCGGCTGAGCAGGGTGATGCGGTTTTCGGTGTCGGGGATGAAGGCCAGGTGGGCCACCCCCCAGAGCAGCCAGCCGGCCAGGCCGGTGAGCCGCAGCCCGCGCAGATCGGCCACCGCATAGAGCGGCCCGATCACCGCCATCGTGCCGAGGTCGTTCCAGCAGAACGCGGCACTGTCGCGTCCGGCCAGTCCGTTGAGCAGATCCCTGGCGACCCAGGCGCCCATCTGCACCGCGGGGCCCGCCATCCCCGGCAGGGGCGCCCCGTCGCTGGTGTGGCGGTAACAGCAGAGATCCCCCAGCACCCGCACCTCCGGGTGGCCGGGAATCGAGAAATCCGGTTCCACCAGCACCCGCCCGCCCCGGTCGGTGGCGCAACCACTGCGCTCCGCCAGCAACTTGCCCAGCCGCGAGGCGCGCACACCGGCGGTCCAGCAGATGGTGGCGGCCTGCAACAGCTCGGCGGTCGGCTCGCTGGCGCTGCCCTGGTTCGAGCCGGAGGGTTTGAGCCGCACGGTGCCGGGCTCGATCGCCTCCACCATCGTGTTCAGCCGCACCTCGACGCCGTTGGCACGCAGGTAACCAGCCGCGGAGGCCGAAAGGCTGGGATGCATCGCCGGCAGCACCCGGTCCACCGCATCCACCAGCACCACCTGGCACTCCTGCTCCTGGAGTTGCTTGAAATCGCGGCGGATGGCGGAGCGCATCAGCTCCACCAGGGATCCGGCCAGTTCGCAACCCGCCGGGCCGGCCCCCACCACCACCACCGAGAGCAGGAAACGGCGCCGCTCCGGTTCGGTGCACTGCTCGGCCTCCTCCATGGCCATCAGCAGGCGCCGGCGGATCTCCTGGGCGTGCTCGAGGATCTTCATCGGCGGCGCCAGGGGGCGCCATTCCTCATGGCCGAAGTAGGCCGTGCCGGAGCCGCTGGCCAGCACCAAGTGGTCGTAGCCGTAGCGCTGGTCGTTGAACACCACCTCCCGCCGCTCCAGGTCAAGGTCCACCACCTCCCCGAGCAGCACCTGCACGTTGCGGGCCTGGCCGACCATCTGGCGCAGGGGCGAGGCCACGTCGGCGGCGGACACCAGACCCGAGGCCACCTGGTAGAGCAGCGGCTGGAACAGGTTGAAGTTGCGCTTGTCGATCAGGGTGACGCGCACAGGTTGACCGGCCAGGGCCTGGCAGACGCGCAGCCCGGCGAAACCGCCGCCCACCACCACCACGTGGGGGCACCTGCCAGCTCAGGGGTGGGGGACTCGAGTTCGAGAAAGAAACGTTCCGCTGCCATCCGCTCCGGCTCGGAAACAGTGCCTCAAACCGTAATCAGGTGAACCGTTTTCGGGGACGCCGATGGGGTTCTCCGCACAGGAGCGTCCCCTCACCCCCATAACCTGGGCCCGAGTCCATGCCCGTTTCAGCGATGCGATCCGTGCCGCTCCAGCTCGCACCCGGCACGGATGTGCGCCGTGCGCTCGAACAGCTGGCCCTGCAGGAAAAGGCCAGCGGCTTCGTGCTCGGCGTGGTGGGCAACCTCTCCCAGGCCGCCTTCCAGTGCCCGGGTGCCCAGCAGCCGACGCTGATCCTGGGCGAGCTGGAGATCATCACCCTCCAGGGCACGCTCGCGCCCAGCGGAGTGCATCTGCACCTGAGCGTCTCCGATCCGCAGTGCCAGGTGTGGGGCGGCCACATCGAACCGGGCACGTTGGTGCTCAAGGGAGCCGACCTGCTCGTGGGCCTGCTCGATGGTCCGCTGCCCACAAGCGCGGCGGCGGCGGCAGTGGAGGCGGCGGTGGCGAACGCCGCACCCCTAGGTGGGCCGCGCGTGGAGATCGCCGTGCTCTCGGGGTGCCCCTACAGCGCACGGGCCCTGCGCATGCTGCGCACCCTGGGCATTCCCTTCCAGGTGATCGACCCGGTCGCCCCCGGCCCCCTGCCCCAGGTGTTCATCGACGGGAAACTGATCGGCGGCTACGACGCCTTCGCCGAGCTCCAGGGCCAGGGCGCGCTGGAGGGGCTGCGCCAGGGATGAGCCTCCTGCGGCTCTCCACCGGCGAGGGCTGCGGCCTGGTGATCGGCGCCTACCCGCCGTTCCGTTATGACGCCCGAGGCGGTGGCGGCCTGGGAGAGCTGGGGCCAGCGAATCAGGCGGGGCTGCAGGCGCTGGAGTTCGACCCCACGGCCCTGCCAATCCCGCCGCTCACCTGGCGCACCACGCGCTTCCTCGGTCTGCCCCTGCCGCCAGGGCTCTCGATCGCCATCGAAGCGGAGCAGCTGGCCGGCAGCCTTGATTCCGCCACGGGCACCCTGGCCCTGCACTTCAAGGCCCGCTTCCACTTCGCCATCGGCTCCGTCTACCGCGCCCCGGCCCTGCAGGTCGACACCCAGCTCAGCTCCGGGGCCGTGAGCAGCCGCCGGCACCAGCGCAGCGGATCCCCCTGGCGGCCGATGGCTCCGCTGTGCTCGTTGGTGTGGCGATGATTCCCCCAGCGGCGAGGCCTGGCTCGATCGCTTCCTGGGTCTACCCGATGAGGCCCTGGCCGTGCTGCGCTGCCGCCTCACCCCCGCCGCCCGATGACCCCCACCTTCCAACGGATCGCCCTGCTGCTGGCCTGGGCCCTGATCTGGGGCACCGGCGGCTCCCTGATCGACGCCGGGCTGATCCAGGCCGGGGTCTATTCGCTCGAAACCGGCCAGCTGGGCACCGCCACCACCTTCGCCCTCTGGACCCTGGCCTGGGGCCCCCTGGGGCTCTGGCTCTACCGGCGGCTCAACCGCCCCGAGGATCCGCCGGAGGAGCCGCCCCAGGGGTGACACCAGCCAATCCCCTGCCCGACCCGTGGCGCGAACAGTACAGACGTACTAGCCTGCTGGCAGCATTCCCCGTTCCCCATGGCGCCCGCGCTTCTCGATGGCGGCCCCCTCGGCGCCGTGTCCCTCAAGCCCGGCCAGATCGACCCCGCGGTCGAGCCCCTGCGCAAGGCCCGGCCCCAACGCTTCCGTGATGCCCGCCCCGGCCACCTGGCGGTGGTGGCCATGGCCGGCCGCCCCTGGTTCATCGGCCGCGTCAGCGATCTCGACCGCGGCCATCGGGCCGCCCAGTCCTTCGCCCGGGTGATCGACATCGACACCGGCGAAATCCAGCGCATCCCCGCCCCCTGGATCGTGGAATTGCTGGGCGACGCGGCCCAAGCGGGGCCGTCTATGGGGCAGTGATGCCTTCGCCAGGTGGCTTGGGTGCAGCGCTGGAAGGGGTTGAGCCGCCGAAGGATTCGCTCCGGACAGGGCTACTCAGTCCCGCTGACATGCCTTACCTTCAGGCCAAGGAATGACCGTTCCGCCGAAAGGCTGAATCAATCCTTTCCTGTGCTGCAGATCACCCCTTGGCCGAAGCATCGGAAACCCCGGACTATCCCCTTCGCCAGAAGCGGCAGCGCCTGCCGTCCTCCATGGCGCGGGTGGATGCCACCTTCTTCAGCCCCAATGGGAAAAGCATCCACGGTCGGCTCTGGGACATCAGCCCCACCGGCGCCGGCCTCCAGTTCAACCACGACGTGACGATCGCCGAAAACACCATCGGCCGGCTTGTGCTTGAGCACAGCTACAGCAAAGCTGAACTGGAGCTGGAGGTGGAGGTGTGCTGGGTCGCGCACGGCCCCTCGTCGTCGCTGATGGGCACCGTGTTCTCCAGGACGCTCAAGCTGGGAACGTTCCTGGACCAATACCTTTAATCCCCCTCCTCAGGCCGCCTGGCCCGGCCCCGGTTGCCCTTGATCCGGGCCCTGAGCCGCTTAGCCATGAGCCGCCGCTCCACCGAGCCCTTCGAGGGTCGGGTGGGTCGGCGCGGCGGCGGCGGCGGGCTGATCGCCCAGCGCAACAGCTCCTGCAGGCGCCGCAGGGCGACCTGCCTGTTGAGCCATTGGGAGCGCTCCTCGCTGGCCGTGATCACCACCGTGCCCTCCACCAGCCGGCCCGCCAGGCGCTGCAGCGCCCGCTGCTGGAGCGCCCGTGGCAGGGCCTCCGAGGCTTCCAGGGCAAACACCAGTTCCACCCGCGAATCCGTGGTGTTCACCCCCTGCCCCCCGGTCCCGAGGAGCGCGAGAAGCGCCAGGCCAGCTCCCGGGCGGGAATCGTCAGCGTTTCGCTCAGTTTCAGATCGCCCGCCATTCCTCCCCCACGGTCTCAACCGCTCAAGGCTGAGCGGAGTGTTCACGCTTGTTCAACCGCTTCACCGCCAGTGCCGCCTCCGTGGCCGTCACCGCGGCCACCAGCAGCAGGCCCCCGAGGCCGATCAGTTGGTTCTGCTGCTTGGCCATGGCTTCCGCCCCCTGAGCCAACAGCGCTCCAAGCACGAACCAGGCACTGGTGACGGCCGAGGTGATCCAGTAGGCCTTCCAGCGGCGTTGGTAGATGTATCCGGTGCCCAGGCCCGGCACCACGTTCAACAGCGCCGCCACCCAGCCTGATGAGGCGGCCAGGATGGTGTCTTGGCTGGGTGTCGTCACAGGATCGCTGCGAATGCCCTGAACTCTGGCGACACCCGGCCGCCACTGTTGCCATCACGGTTGCCATGAAGGTTGCGAGGATGGTGACCATGCCCCCTGATCCAAGCCTCCGCAGTCAGCTGCTCATCGCCCTGCAACGCCCCGAGCGGGCCCCGAGCGGGTCCATCCGCACCCTGATCGAAGCCCTGGAGCGGGAGCAACCGGCCGACCTTGATCAGCAGCTCGATCAGCTGGCGGGGGTCTGGGAGTTGCGTTGGAGCAGCGGGCCCAGGCCCGAACGGCTCCTGGGACCCTGGGCCCAGAGCCTGCAGCTGCTCGACCCCGCCCAGGGCCGCGCCTTGAATGTGTTGAGGCTGAGCGGGCTGGATGGCCTGGGGCAGATCACGGCGTCGGCCGCGATCGAGCGGATTGGCCCGCGGCGACTGAGTGTGCGCTTCGAGCAGGTCGGCTGGAGCGGTCCGCGCCTCGGAGGCCGGCGGCTGGATCTGCTGCGAAGCGTGCGCCAGAGCTTTCCCGCCTGGCTCGATGTCACCGTGCTGGATCAGGAGCTGCGCATCTGCCGAGGCAACGCCGGCAGCCTGTTTGCCCTCACCCGTCTGCCGCTGGAGCTCAGCGCATTCCCATGGCCGAGCGGATCTGGTTGAGGCAGAGCTGACCACTGGAGCAGGTGTTGATCAGACGGCCGTTCACCTGGGCCAGCGGAGTGCCCAGGGGTGGTGCGGCCGCCTCGGCGGGGGCGGCGCTCCCCCTCCGCTGGCCGAACTGCCTGAGAAACCAGCGGGAGCGAAGGACGACGGCTGGCTGCCGTTGACGGCCGCGCGGGCTGCGCTGAGGGCGCCGGCGTATTGGGGCATGGCCGTGTTGTTGAGCGCTCCCTGGGCCGCCCCGGCGGCGGTGACATCGAGCAGGGTCTGGGCCTGGAGGGGCGCACCCCAGCCCAGGAGCACCAACAGCAACAGCGGCAGCGGGCGGTGGGTCACAGGGCGGGTGTGGGGCGCAACAGTGAGCTTCAACCTAGCGGCGCTCTCCGCATGGATCCGGTCTTCGTCTACGGCACCCTCAAACGCGGCCAGGTCAACCACCACTGGCTGCGGGGTGCCGCCTTTCTGGGGCGCCGGCGCCTGGGCGGTGCCTGTCTCTACGACCTGGGGCCCTACCCCATGGCCGTCCCCGGAGACGGCCTGATCCATGGCGAGCTGTTCGCGGTCGATGGCCCGGGCCTGCTGCGGCTCGATGGGCTTGAGGATGTGCCCCTGCTCTATCAGCGCCACCGACGGCCCCTCGCTGACGGCACCCTCGCCTGGACCTACCTCGGCCAGGCGCCCCAGGTGGCCGGCCGAGCGCTGGTGCCCTTCGCGGACTGGGGCAGCACACCGGTGTTCCTGAGCGAGCCGATCGCCCACCAGGATCCCCCTGACGGTGTTGGCGGCGGATAGGCGCACGGGAGTGGTGCAGCATCTTACGCCGGCTGAGCTGCGGCGCTGGGAGCGCCAGGGGCTGCAGAGCCTGCAGGTGAGCGGCCCAGGTGGTGAGAACTTCCTGGCGCTGGCTCCTACGGCGCCTTGATCGGCAACGAGATCACCTGCTCGATCCGCCCCAGCAACCGAGGGGGCGCCCCCGCAACCTGCACCGTCACCAGATCCGGGCGGCCGGCCAACACCTTGAGACCCGCTCCGAGGGGAAGACGGCGCTCCCCCTTGAACAGCCCCCAATAGAGCTGGTTGCCCCTGGCGTCCTGCACATCCAGCCAACTCACCCCGCTGGCCTTGAACACCACCTGGGGGATGGCTCGCTGCTGGCGGGGGCATCACTGGCCGGGCCATCGCTGGCAGGAACTGTGCTGGCAGGGGACTCGGCGTCCTGCAGGGGCGAGGCCGTCTGGGGCCTCAGTCGCTGCAGGCCAACCACCACCGCTGCCGCCAGCAGCGCCACCCCCAGCGAAAGTCCCAGCAGGCCTGCGCCCCGGCGCAGACGCCCAACGGAAAACCCCTGGGGCAGCCATTGGGGCAGCACCCAGTGGCGCACGGTGATCGCCTGCTCGCCCCCAGTCCCTCCGACGCCACCGATGGCTCAGCTGCCCGGGCTGGCGCGGCTGGCGAACTCTGAGCCGCCGGAGGTCCGGGCGGGCGCGGCGGCAACTCAACCTTGGCGGGGGCGGTCCCGCCGGCGGCGGGCAGGGCCGGGCGACCGCCTGGGGGTTCGCCGCTGCCCAGGACGTGGCGCACCTGGTCCAGCAACAGTTGGTTTTCCTCCGCGATCAGCCGCTGTTGATCCAGCAGCGGTTCCAGGCGTTGTTCGAACTTGCGCTCGAACATCTGCGGCAGTTCCCCCAGCAGACCCTCCAGGTCCGCCAGTTGGGCGCGTGCCTCATCGAGTTCCCGCTGCAACGCCTCGATCTCCTGCGGGTCATCCGAGGGCTGGTCATTGGATCGGTCCTCGGACAAAGGTTGCTCCCCTCCTGCTGCGCGTTGGAATCTGCTGACCAGGAAGCTGGCCTGCGGCTCGGCCCGAACCCGGCTCGAAACCGTGCGGAAAGTCAGATTAACGGGCCCGCGCCGCCCTGCCCTGACGCCGACACCTGAGCGGTTCGGTGGTTCTGAGGCAACAGGCTGCGGTGGAACCAGCCGCCTCCCCCAGGGGTGACACCAGCCGCAGGACCGCCGCCAGCAGTGCCCGGGGCTCGAACGGCGCCTGGCGGGTGGGCCAGAGGCCACAGCGGCGGTAGAGCTCCCGTTGCAGGGCTTGGCGGGTTTCGCCCTCCAGGCCGTGCCAACGCCCCCCAGCCGCACGCCGCCGCGCCCCGCCGGATCCAGCCGCTCCACCCGCAAGGCCAACCGCGTCGCCTCAGGAAGGAGACCCACCAGTTCAAGAATCGCCCCTAGCCCTGGGGGCGCCGCGCCGGAGTCAAGCCGCAGCTCGACCCCCTCCTCCCCGATCGCCCGCAGCCGGGCCGCCCAGGTGCTGGCCCCATCGCCCAGGCTCACGACCTGGTCGCGGGCGAACCAGGGGGCCGCGCTCTGGGGCAGGCGGTCCCAGCAGGTGCGCAGGGCCAGCAGCAGCAGCAGCACACTCAAACCCGACCACACCAGCCCCAGGGCCTGGCCGGCGGGGGTCAGGGCGGCAACGGCAACCTCACGCGCCGGATCAGCCCCGATCACCAGGTGCACCAGGTTGAGCAGCTGCGCCGCCAGCAACGCCAGCAGTGGAACCAGCAACCAGGGCTCGGGGCCAGGTCGTCGGCCTGGACTGAGCGCCTTGGGGGTGACATGGAACCGTTGCGGGTGGCCGAAGCCGGTGGCGAGCACGGCCGCGGTGATCGGCACCAGGAAGATCCAGCGGTAGAGCTCCGGCATGAGGGCGGAGCGGGAGCCGCGGCTGAACCAACCCAGCAGCAGCAGCTGGCCCAGGTAAAACGGCAGGGCGATCCCCAGCAAGCCGCCGGCGCTCAGCCGGATCGGCACCACCCCCAGCAGCCCCAGGCTCAGGGGCATCAGCAGCAGCAGCAACTGGGGGATCACGTTGAACCAGTGCTGGATGCCCTCCAGGTAGGCGAGGCGCTGCAGCGGGCTGAGCCCGGGGATCGTGAGCGGGTTGGCTCCGGTGCGCAGGGTCTGCAGGGTGCCGCTGGCCCAGCGGCTGCGCTGGCGTGCCATGGCCGCCGCCGTCAGCGGGGCCAGGCCGGCGCTGAGCTTCTCGTCGAGGTAGAGGTTGCGGTAGCCGGCGGCGGTGATCCGGATGCCGGTGGCCAGATCCTCCGAGGCGGTGCCGGTTTCGAAGCGTCCCACCACCTCCAGGGCCGAACGGCGCACCACGAAGGAGGTGCCGGCGCAGACCACCGCCCCCACGGCCGCCCGGGTTGGCTCGATCCAGCGGTAGAAGCTCTCCTCATCGGGCATCAGCCAGCGCTCCAGGCGCAGGTTGCGCATCACCGGATCGGCCGTCATGTACGACTGGGGGGTCTGCACGAAGCCCACGGCCGGGTCGGCGAACAGCCCCACCGTGCGCCGCAGGAAGGGCTCCAGCGGCACCACATCGGCATCGAACACCACCACCAGCTCGCCGTCGGCGTGCCCCAGGGCGTGGTTGAGGTTGCCCGCCTTGGCGTGGATCCTGTCGGTGCGGCTCAGGTAACGGCAACCCAGACGCGCGCACAGTTGCTGCAGCTCCGGCCGGCCGCTGTCATCCAGCAGCCACACCCGGTGGTGGGGGTAGTCGATCGCCAGGCAACCGCGCAGGCAACGCTCGATCAGCTCCGGCGGCTCGCCGTAGCTCGGAACCAGCACATCCACGCTCGGCCAGGCGGGCTCCCCAGGCCCCGCCGGCGGCGGAGCGTTCGGCTCGGCCAGCGGCCGATGGGGAAACCAGGTGAGGCCCAGCTGCAGGAAGCCATTGGTCAGCAGCACCAGCTCCGCCACCAGCATCAGCAGGCTCAGCCCAGCGGCCTCCGGTGTGGCCAGGTTGAGGGTGGAGCTGAGCCGCCAGAGCAGATAGCGCAGCCCCAGCAGGGCCAGCACCACCACCGCCGATCGCCGCGCCGCCAGGGGCTGGCTGGCCTCAGCGCGCCAGGAGAGCCCCAGGGCCCAGACCAGCACCGCCAGCAGCACCCAGGCTTCGGCGCCACGGGGGCCAGGGCGGCCACCAGCAGGGGCAGAGCCCCCCAGAGCAGATAGGGCAGGGAGGTGATGGGAGATCGCTCCATTGGAGACTGATTCCTACCGGCGACGGGACCGACTGGATGGGTTGAGGCTCAGGGCTTGAAGCTGTCCAAAACCTCGGCCGTTGCGAGACAGCTCAACGCGGTTGAGCGGCTCGAACGAGCCGAGGCGGGTTCCCGGTGATGTAACCAACCGTAAAGCCAATGCAACGAAACATTGAGCGCCGATGGCTGGGCGGGTGGCGGCGGCAGGCCCACCCAGCCCTGGCAAAGCGATAGGTTCCCATCAGCACGGCCTTCCCATGGTTTCGCCCCCGCGCAGCAGGCGCTCTCCACCCTCTCCGCCTCCGCTCAAGGCGGGGCTCCGATCGGCGTGATGATCTGCGGCCATGGCAGCCGCAACCGCCTGGCGGTGGCCGAGTTCGCCCAGCTGGCCGAGGGCCTGCGCCGCCAACTGCCCCAGATCCCGGTCGAATACGGCTACCTGGAGTTCGCCCGGCCGATCCTGCGGGATGGCCTGGAGCGCCTGCGGCAGCAAGGGGTGGGCCGGGTGCTGGCGGTGCCGGGGATGCTGTTCGCCGCCGGCCATGCCAAGAACGACATCCCCTCGGTGCTCAACACCTACGCCGCCGAGACCGGGCTGCAGATCGACTACGGCCGCGAACTGGGCATCGACCTCAAGATGATCCAGGCGGCCGGGGCGCGCATCCGCGAGGCCCTTGATCGCGCCCCAGTGGGACCAAATGGTCCCATCCCCCTGCACGACACCCTGCTGGTGGTGGTGGGCCGCGGTTCCTCCGATCCCGACGCCAACTCCAACGTCGCCAAGGTGACGCGGATGCTGGTGGAGGGCTTCGGCTTCGGCTGGGGCGAAACGCTCTATTCCGGTGTCACCTTCCCGCTGGTGGAACCGGGCCTGCGCCACGTGGTGCGGCTGGGCTACCGCCGCATCCTGGTCTTTCCCTATTTCCTGTTCTCGGGCGTGCTGGTGAGCCGCATCCGCCAGCACAGCGAGCGCGTGGCGGCCGAGCATCCCGAGGTGGAGTTCCTGCCGGTCGACTACCTGGGGGATCACCCGCTGGTGATCGACACCTTCATCGAGCGGGTGGAGGAGGTGGTGCGGGGCGACACCAACATGAACTGCTCCCTGTGCAAATACCGGGCCCAGGTGCTCGGCTTCGAGCGCGAGGTGGGCGCCCCCCAGGAGAGTCATCACCACCACGTCGAGGGGCTCTGTGAAGCCTGCGACCTCTGCGAGAACGAGTGCACCGGCGCCTGCCAGAGCGACGGCGTTCCGATCCCGGTGGCCGGCCACGACCACGGGCCTCACCACAGCCATGAGCACAGCCATAGCCATGCCCACGGCCCCCACCATCCGCCCTACCCCCACGCCGATCACCCCCTCGGACCCCGCAGCCTGAGGACGAACCCACCGGAGCAGGAACCGCCTTCCTGAGCCGCGCGGGCGGCCCACCCAAGCGTCTCGATCTCGCCCGCGTCTCAATGGACACAGCGCCGATCAGTCCTGCCTATCAATGGGGGGTTTCCACAGGCTCCGGGTGTTTTCCCCAGCTCAAACGGGGTTTTTCCACAGTTCAAGCCACCTGAAGGGTTGCTGGGCCAAGAGCGTTGGGGATTTCCCGATTTGGCACCAACGGAACTTGACAGCCACGCGCCATCGACCAAGGTCCGGGGCGCCCAGCACTGACGCCATGCAAGTCCCCTGCGCTGGAAGCCATCTCATTTTGATGCGACGTGCGCTCAGAAGAGACCTCCGCTTTGACGCCTCGGGGCCTGTTGTGTCTTTCTTAGGGGGTAGTCACGGACGGCAGACCTTGGACGGCGTTGGCGGGGTTGATGGGATGGAGCAGACGCCAAGGAACCAGGAACGTGACCACCTTTCCCGTTGCATCGCCCGCCAGACGGCTGATAAGCCCGCCGTTCCGGACGCCGCCAGCGTCAGCCTGGAAGCCGAGGTTCCCGAGGTCCTGTTCGATGGCATGCGGGAGTTCATCCAGGCTCACCCCCACTGGGATCAATACCGGGTGATGACCTCGGCCCTGGCCGGGTTCCTGTTCCAGAACGGCTGCACCGATCGCACCGTGGCCCAGCACTACCTGCACGGCCTGTTCCGGCGCCAGGGCCAGCCCTGAGCTCAGCCCTGGGACAGGGAACGCATCAACCTGCTCAGGCACAAAAAAAGCGGGAGGCTGAACTCCCGCTTTGGATCTCCCTTGCCCGACCCGTTGAAGGTCGCCCCCAGAGTGTGCGGCTTCTCGCCGGTGGGAACTGTGGTCATCGACACCACAGGAGCCGTTCGATGTCGAAGTGCTCACAGAGCCTTGAGCTCACCGCTGCGCAGGTCCGCGGCAGCCCGCTCGCAGGCCCGCCAGGTGATCGCCATCTCCGTGAGCGTCGGGCTCTGCCAGCCGGCGCTGGGCCAGCAGGCCCCATCCACCACAAGCAGATTGGGGGCCCGCCAGCAACGGTTCCAGGGGTCGACGACACCCTCGTTCTCCGTCGCCGCCATCGGCGCGCCTCCGAGCTCATGGATGTAGTAGCCGGGGGTGGGGCCTCCGGGGCCAGGGCGATGCTGCGGCGCAGCAGTGGCTCGATCAAGGGCATCAGGAACAGGTCTTCGAGCGGACGGATCTCGCCGCCGGCGGCCGCCACCACCTCCCCCATGCGCCGGTGCATGTGCGCCACCATCCGCTGTTCGTTCTCGCCCCAGGCGCAATCGATGTGGGCGATCGGCAGGCCCCAGGCATCGCTGCGGGCGGTGTCCAGGCGCACATGGTTGCGGGGTCACTCAGCATCTCCCCATGGCCGATCAGGAAACCCACGGCCTCGCTGCGGCGGCGCTTGAGCATCCCGGGCGGATCGAAGCGCTGCACGGCACCCCAGAGCCCATAACCGCGCAGGAAGGGCAACCCCTCGCGCGCCTCGAGATTCACGGTGTTGGGGATGAAGACGCTGCCCGCCCCCGAGAGCTCCTGGGCACGGGGGGCGGGCTGATCGGGCAGGCGAAAGAAACGGCTGCTGGAGATGTGATCCATCAGGCCATGGCCCAGGCCCCCGGAGGGATCCACCAGGCCGCCGGCGCGCTGGTCCTCGCCGGAGGCCAGCAGCAGCCGCACGCTCTCGATCGTCGAGGCGCACAGCACCACCAACGGAGCCGTTTCGCGCCGGCGCGTGCGGCTCAGGCGCTCGACATAGACCACCGCCTCGGCGCGGGATCCGGAGCGATCCAGCTCCACATGGCTCACCACCGCATCACTGCGCACGCTCACCCGGCCGGTGGCCAGCGCCCGCCCCAGGCAGCCCCCTGGGAGCTGGAGGCCGGCCAGCCGGCGCGGGCACCACCCCGGTGCAGGGCAAAGCCACGGGAATGAATGAGAGGCAGCCGCAGCTCCTGGTCGATCGCCCCCTGCAGATGCACTTCAGCTGGGGTGAAGGGCAAGGGCGGGCCGTAGTCGCCATCCGGTAACTGGGGCAGACCATCGCGGCCGCCGCGCACGCCCAGCAGCCTCTCCAGCCGGGCGTAGTAGGGAGCCAGGTGGTCGTGGCCGATGGGCCAGCTCGGGCCATGGCCATCGCGCTCGCCGGCCTTGAACTCGAGATCCGACAACCGCAGGGTGATGCCGCCCCAGGTGAGGCTCTTACCGCCCACCTGCCGGCCCCGGGTCCACAGGAACGGCCGCTCCGACGGGGTGCCGTAGGGGTTCTCGCCCTCGTCGACGAACAACTCGGGATTGGCCTTCCAGTAGCCGGGGTGGCTGGCCTGCCGTTTCTGGGCTCCGCTGGTGAGTTTGGCCAGCCGCCGCACGGTGTTCAGCGGTTCGGAGCCCAGGGCCCGCTCGACGCTCAGGTTCGGGCCGGCCTCGAGCACCAGCACCTGCAGACCGGCCTCGGCCAGCACCATGGCCGCCACCCCGCCGGTGGCGCCGGAGCCCACGACGATCGCGTCGAAGGGCATCAGGAGGGGGTCACCTGCCGATCCGTGCTGGGTGTGGCGCTGGGGGTGCGGGCCCCCAACAGCTCCAGGGTGGCCAGGATCCCATCACCGATCAGATCGATGCTCAACCACACCAGCACCGCCATCACCAGCAGCGGGTGCGTAGCGGAGCGCTCCGGAGCCGCTGGGGAGGGTGCGTCCGTGATCTCCATCGCAGCCGAGTTCTGGTGGAAGAGTTTGGGGACGAGGTTAGGCCAGCCCCATGGGCGCAGAGGCGCACGAGAGGGGTCGATTCACAGCCAATTCTCAGTTCGTCGACCTCGTCGCGCAAAATGCTTCCAGCGCAGGAGCATCAAGCGACGCCGACTGGATTGCGGGCGCGGACGTGCCGCAAAATGTCGTTCTTGTTACCAGTGCAGGTCAATTTTGGCCTGTTCGGGTAGGTCGGTCCTGGAACTCACAATTACTATCAGCGCTTGGCCTGCCTATGGCGCTTAACGTGCTACTCAGCTACCTGCCCCCCAGTCGCTGGTCGCTGCTTCGATCGAGTTCCAAGATCACTGGCCTCGCGGTCGGTCTTGCCGCTCTCCTGGCCGGCGTTCCGGTTTCAGCGGGCGAGGTGAGCGCCACCGGCGGCGCCCTGGGCCTGGGCACTGCGGTGAATGGGATGGCGGGCGGCAGCTGCGCATCGGGCCTGTGCCAGGTGGGCGGCGGCACGGCGGCGGGCAGCAACCTTTTTCACCGTTTTTCGGCCTTCGACACCCGCGGCGGCATCACGGGTGTGAACTTCGCCACCGGCGGCGCCTCGAACGTGTTCGTTGGGGTGACCAGCCCCCTGGGCAGCTTCATCGACAAACTTGTCTCGTTCTCTAGCCCCGGCAACCTGTTCTGGCTCTCCCCGGGCGGCATCGCCATCAGCGGCGCCGGCGGTTTCGCCAACATCCAGCAGCTGAACCTCAGCACCGCCACCGGCTGGCGGCTGGGCAATGGGGTGTTCGATGCGGCCGGCACCACCGCCGGCCAGGCGGCGTTGCTCAGCGGCGCTCCCCTGCAGGGGGCGGCCGGAGCTCTCACCGATCCGGCCAGCCTGGCGGCGATCGGCCTGCAGAACAACGGCGATCTGAGCCTTTCCGGCGGCCTGCTCACCGTCGACCAGAGCCTGCTGCTCGATGCCCAGGGGGCAACGTGCTGCTGCAGGCCGCCGGGATCCAGGCACCCAGTATCACGATCAACGGCCACTCCGTGCTGCAGAACACGGCCCTGAGCGCCAGCGGCGCCAACGGCGGCTCGGTCACGATCGCCGCCGCGGGTTCGGTGGTGAGTGGGGCGCCGATCGAGGCCAAAGGCGGCAGCGGCGCCGGCGGCAGCCTTTCCATCACCGCTGGCCAGGCGGTGGTGCAGAGCGCCGGCGCACTGCTCGACGTCAGCGGCGCCAGTGCTGGCGGCTCGATCAGCGTGCAGGCGGGCAAGAGCCTGTTCACATCAAGCACCGCCTCAGCCCTGGGCACGGGCGCTGGCGCCAAGGGCGGCACGATCGAATTCAGCGCCCCTACAGTGCATTTGGCGGCGGCCCAGCTCGATGCCAGCGGCAGCGGCGGTGGCGGGGCCGTGCGCGTGGGCGGCGGCTTCCAGGGCCAAGCGCTGAGCCTGGGCGGCGCCAACGCCAGCAGCACCACGGTGACCGCCGCCAGCAGCCTCAAGGCCGATGCCACGGATCTGGGCAACGGCGGCCAGGTGGTGGTCTGGTCGGAGCAGAGCACCAGCTTCCGCGGCTCGGTGAGCGCCAAGGGCGGCCCCAATGGCGGCGACGGCGGCGTGCTGGAGGTCTCCGGCAAGGAACAGCTCCTGTTCGGAGGCATGGGCGATGCTTCGGCGCCCAAGGGCACGCCGGGCAGCCTGCTGCTCGATCCGAAGAACATCGTGATCGCGGCCGATGCCATTGGCTACGACGTCACCCAGCTGGTGGACCCCAACCCCGGAATCAGCGACAACTTCGCCCAGGAGGTGACGGTGCTCAGTAGCGGCAACATCGTCGCTACCGATCCCTTCGACGATGCCTTCGGCATCGATGCCGGCGCCACCTACCTGTTCAACGGCAGCACGGGGGCCTTGCTCTCCACCCTCTCAGGAACGCTCCCCAACAACCAGGTGGGCAGCGGCGGCGTCACCGCGCTCACCAACGGCAACTATCTGATCTACAGCCCCCTGTGGACGGGCAACTCGCTGACTAGCCAACTGGGTGCCGTCACCTGGGGCAGCGGCACGAGCGGGATCATTGGAGCCGTGTCCAGCTCCAACTCGTTGGTGGGCAGCCAGGCCTTTGATCAGGTGGGCATTGGCCGCATCACGGAGGTGGGCAGCGGCAACTACGTGGTGCGCAGCTACAGGTGGGCCAACGGGACGGCCACGAATGCCGGTGCTGTGACCTGGGGCAGCGGCACCAGCGGCATCAGCGGTGTGGTCAGTGCGGCCAACTCGCTTGTGGGCTCGGCCACCGGTGATCTCGTGGGCAGCGGTGATCTGGCCGTACTGAGCAACGGCAACTACGTGGTGGCCAGCCCGCAATGGGGGAATACGGGCTCTGGTGCACTGGGTGCCGTCACCTGGGGCAGTGGCTCTAGCGGAATCATTGGAGCCGTGAGCAGCACCAACTCGCTGGTGGGTAGCTCCTTCGGTGACGAGATGGGGAGTGGCGGGGTGATCGCTCTGACCAACGGCAATTACGTCGTCATCAGTCCGAATTACACAATACCCGCTCCTCTTATTACAACTGCTTTTTTCCCGTCAAAACCCCGTGCGGGTTCAGTCGCCCAGTTTGATGGATCTACCGGTTTAATTTTTTCAGGCCTCGTCGGCAGCCAAGCCGAGGACCAGGTGGGCAGCGGCGGCATCACCGAGCTCAGCAATGGCAACTACGTCGTTGCAAGCCCCAAGTGGGCCAACTCAGCAGGTAGCAGCCTCGGTGCTGTGACTTGGGTCGACCCGCTGGCGGGTGGAAATCAATCTGTGAATAGCAGCAACTCCCTGATTGGAAGCAGCTTTGGAGATTCCGTGGGCAGTGGCGGCGTCACCGCTGTCAACAACGGCAACTATGTGATCAGCAGTCCCGATTGGGACAACAGCGGTGTCTTCAACGCTGGCGCCGTTACCTGGGTCAATGGCAGTAGCGCGGCTAGCGGAACACCGAGTTCAGCCAATTCCCTGGTAGGGAGTTCCCCGAACGACCGGGTCGGCGGTTCCGGCATCACGGTTCTGACGAATGGCAACTACGTCGTGGAAAGCTCCAGCTGGAGCGGAAGCACCCTGACCAGTCAACTGGGAGCCGTCACCTGGGGCAGTGGCACGACCGGCATCAGTGGTGTTGTCAGCTCTGGGAACTCCCTCGTTGGAAGTACCATCTTCGACATCGTAGGCAATGCCGGCATAACGACCCTGACCAACGGCAACTACGTGGTGGCCAGTTCCTTCTGGGACAACGGCACCGCTATGGATGCCGGAGCGGTCACATGGGGCAATGGCAGCCTCGGGAGCAGCGGTGTGGTGAGTGGCATCAACTCACTGGTGGGCACCAGTACCAACGATGCCGTGGGCTCTGACGGGGTGACCGCCCTGATCAACAACGGCAACTACGTGGTAGCCAGTTCCTCCTGGGACAATGGCACCAATGTGAACGCCGGAGCGGTCACCTGGGCCAATGGCAGCAGCGGCATCACTGGTGCGGTGAGCAGCAGCAATTCCTTGGTGGGAAGTACCAGTGCTGATCAAGTCGGCATTGGAGGCATCACGGCTCTCGCCAATGGCAACTTCGTGGTAAGCAGCTTCTACTGGAGCAACACTGCAGCCAGCAGTTCCCCCTCCTCCGAAGGAGCGGTGACGTGGGGCAACGGCAACAGCGGCATCACAGGTGTGGTGACAAGCAGCAATTCACTCGTAGGCCTACAGGCGAATGGCTACTACGGCAGGGTTTCTATCTGCTCGGATGGCTGCTTCTACATCTCAGGCATCAGTGCGCTGAGCGGTGACCGGTTCGTGATCAACAGCAACTCCTACGGCACCGGCGAAGGACTGCTGCAGATCGCTACGGCCAATGCCCTCACCAATCCCTTCAACTTCTCCAATTCCCCAGGCAGTGATGTCGGGATCAGCCCCGCCCTGATCACCGCCACGGCCAACACCGGCACCGCCGTGGTGCTGCAGGCCAACAATGACATCACGCTCAGGCCAGGCTCGGACATCGTCATCGACAACCCTGGCGGAACGAGTGGATCGGCCCCCGGTGGCAACCTCACCCTCCAGGCCGGGCGCTCGATTGATCTGCAATCCAGCATCAGAACTGATGGTGCCAACCTCACCCTCATCGCCAACGATCCCGCCGCCATTTCCACCTTCCGCGATGCCGGCCTGGCGACGGTCACCATGGCGGCGGGAACCAGCATCGACCTCAACACCAACACCGCCGGTGCCGCTGCCGGTGCGTTGTATCTGAGCCAGTTTTCCTCCACCCTGGGAGTGCCACCATCGGCTGGGGTGGTCAGCCTGACGGACATCACCGCGGGCCTGATCACCGTGGATGCCCGGGATGGGCTCAGCCTCAACGGTACCTTGAATGCGCTCAGTAACAGTCCACTGACTGGCTTGCCCAATGCGGGCCGGTCGCTGGTGCTCTATGCCGGCGCAGGCTCGTTCCTGAACCCTGGCGGTTCAAGTGCCCTCAACTCACCCAACGGTTGGCTTGTCTATGCGGATTCGCGCTCTACGGATGCCAACTTGCTCAACTACGACTTCAAGCAATACGGCAAAACCTTCGACGACACCACACCGATTGCAGCCGCCGGCAAAGGAGTGATCTACGGATTCACCCCCGCCCCACTCACGGTCAGCTTGGTGAATGCCTCCACCAAGAACTACGACAGCAACGTGGATGCCCCGATCAGTGCAGGCAACTATCTCGTCAGTGGGGCGATCGATGGCGACACCGTTCAACTCAATAACCCCGTGCTTGGCGCATACACAACCGCCGGCACCGGTGTGGGCGTAAAGGATGTCGGCACAGGCAAAACCGTCTCCGTCGCTGGTGTCGCCCTTGCACCCACCCAGATCGTTTACGGCTACTCGCTGGCCAGCTCAACGGCTACGGGAGTGATCGGGGGAATTACAGCCAGACCATTGACGGCCACGTCGATTAACTCAGGCAACTCGACCTATGGATCGCCCCTGAGTCCTGGTGCCGTCAACCTATCGAACATTGTCGGAACTGAACTGGTCACGGCTTCCGCCTCCGTCAACACAGGCGCCCTCAGCACAAGCGGCAACCCCATCTTTGGTGCCTACACACAGTCCGCCAGCGCAACACTCTCTGGCGCTGATGCCAATAACTACTCCTTCTCTGGTTTCACAACAACAACGCCCAACTACAACATCAACAAGCTCGCGCTCTCAGGCGCTGCCATTGCCGCGAGCAGCTCCATCTACGGCTCGGCGCTCGTTCCAGGCGCCGTCAGCTTCTCCAACATCGTCGGCCTTGATGCCGTCGGCTCCAGCGCCTTCGTCAATACAGCCGCCCTCAGCACGAGCAATAACCCCGTCTTTGGCTCCTACACCCAGAGCGCCTCTGCCCTGTCCGGCGCTGATGCCGCTAACTATTCCTTCTTGGGCTTCACAACAGCCACTCCCAATTACTCCATCGGCAAGCTCGCCCTCGCAGGGCCGGCCATCGCCGCTGGAACATCCATCTACGGCTCCGCCCTCGCTCCAGGTGTCGTCAGCTTCTCCAACATCGTCGGCCTTGATGCCGTCGGATCCAGCGCCGCCGTCAACACAGGCGCCCTCAGCATCAGCAATAACCCCGTCTTTGGCTCCTACACCCAGAGCGCCTCTGCCCTCTCCGGCGCTGATGCCGCTAACTATTCCTTCTTGGGCTTCACAACAGCCACTCCCAATTACTCCATCAGCAAGCTCGCCCTCGCAGGGCCGGCCATCGCCGCTGGAACATCCATCTACGGCTCCGCCCTCGCTCCAGGTGTCGTCAGCTTCTCCAACATCGTCGGCCTTGATGCCGTCGGATCCAGCGCCGCCGTCAATACCTCAACTCTCAGCACAAGCGGCAACCCCATCTTTGGTGCCTACACACAGAGCGCCAGCGCCACACTCTCTGGCGCTGATGCCGCCAACTACTCCTTCTCTGGCTTCACAACAGCCACGCCCAACTACAACATCAACAAGCTCGCTCTCTCAGGCGCTGCCATTGCCGCGAGCAGCTCCATCTACGGCTCGGCGCTCGTTCCAGGCGCCGTCAGCTTCTCCAACATCATTGGCCTTGATGCCGTCGGATCCAGCGCCGCCGTCAATACCTCAACTCTCAGCACAAGCGGCAACCCCATCTTTGGCGCCTACACACAGTCCGCCAGCGCAACACTCTCTGGAGCTGATGCCAATAACTACTCCTTCTCTGGTTTCACAACAACAACGCCCAACTACAACATCAACAAGCTCGCTCTCTCAGGCGCTGCCATTGCCGCGAGCAGCTCCATCTACGGCTCGGCGCTCGCTCCAGGTGCCGTAAGCTTCTCCAACATCATTGGCCTTGATGCCGTCGGATCCAGCGCCGCCGTCAATACCTCAACTCTCAGCACAAGCGGCAACCCCATCTTTGGCGCCTACACACAGTCCGCCAGCGCAACACTCTCTGGAGCTGATACTAATAACTACTCCTTCTCTGGTTTCGCAACAACAACGCCCAACTACAACATCAACCAACTCGCCCTTTCCGGCGCCTCAGTAATCGCCGAGAACAAGGTGTACAACGGCAGAACCGCGGCCACCCTGTCTGATACCAGCCTTGGCGGACGGTTGCCCGGTGACGTCGTAGTACTCAATAGTGGCGCCTCGACCTTCTCCGATCCCAACGTCGGCACAGGAAAGACCGTCACGGTGTCTGGTGCGGGGATCTCCGGCACCGATGCCGCCAACTACAGCCTCACCAGCGTTCCTACCACCCTCAGCGCCGACATCAGCATCCGCCCCGTCGCCACCTGGGTCGCCAGCACGGCGGGGAACTGGAGTGATTCAGCCAACTGGGATGCCCTGCCCAGCGCCGCCAATGTGGCGTCCGTGAGGATCCCCGTCGGCAGCGGCGCTCTCACCTACGACGCCGCCGCCGGCAGCACCACCCTGCAAAGCCTCTTCAACGACCAGAGCCTCAACCTCACTGGTGGCTCCCTGGCGGTGAGTGGTGCCACCACCGTGGGCACCGGCGCCAGCCTGGGCCTCAACGGCGGCAGCTTCTCCACCGCCTCGCTGCTCAACCGGGGGCTGGTGAATGGCAGCGGGCCGCTGGCGCTCAACGGGAGCTACACCGAGAGCGGCGGCAGCCTCGGAACGGGCTTCTCCAGCGTCTCGATCACCCAGACCAGTGGCGACCTCAACCTCAGGGGGTCGGCGCCGTTGGGCCGGTGACCCTCAGCAGCCTGGCCGGTGGCCTCAATCTCAGCGGTGCGGTGAGTTCGGCCGGCGGCACGATCAGCCTCAGTGCCAGCGGCGCCACTCAGCTTGCCGCCGGCTCCTCGCTCACCAGTCCCGGCGCTCTGATCTCCGTCAACAGCAGCGGTCCCCTGTCCCTACTCAGCGCCCGCATCGATGCCAGCGGCGCCAGTGCCGGCGGCACCGTGCAGCTCGATGGCAGCAGCATCAGCCTCGCCAGCACCAGCTTGAACACCTCCGGTACCAACGATGGCGGTGCGATTCAGATCGGCCTCAAGGCCCTGCCCAGCAACGTCACCATCAGCAACTCCAGCCTGATCGCCGATCCACCGGCCCTTGGCGGATCGATCACCATCGACGGCGTCAACATCGCGATCAGTGGCTCCACCCTCAACGTCTTTGGACTCAGTGGCGGCTCGATCGTGCTGGGCTCAGGCAACACCGCCACCTTGAGCCTCGATGCCTTCACTTCGCTCGTAGGGGGCAGCGGCGCCTCCTTCAATCTTTTCGGCGGCTCGATCCTCAACAACGCCAGCATCGTGGGCGGCAAACTTTTCGTGAACGGGGTGGCCGTGGGCAGCTCCGCGCCCCTCACCAGCACAACCATCCCCCTGCTCGTCACCTTCCTCCAGACGATTGATCCGATTCAACCCGGCCTGATCGATTCCACCACCGACTACTCCGACCCTGGTTCTCCACTCGTGACCCAATGGGAACGACTGGGCATCGATCCACTCACCATCACCCTTACCCAGTCCCTGTTCCTTTTCTCTGATGCCTTCTTGTATCAAGACGAGGCGATCACTCCTATCTGGGATTGGGCACGCTTGGATCTATTCAATGAACGTTCTCAACGATCTCTCTACGACATCACCCTTACGGTCGATCGTGACCTGGATCGTCTCGGAACCTCCTTCCAGCAAGATTCCTTGGTCTACATCATGCTTTTGCGCGAAGCGACCGGTGCAGCACCAGGAGTTACCACTGCTGAGATCAAGGTACCGTCAGGTGGCACCGGCCTCGATGAAACAGCTTTCTATCTGAAACTCGAGCAACAGCTGTATCCCTCCCAGGCCTTCGCCGGCCGTTGGCCCGAAGGCTCGCTGCTGAGCCTGTCGGCCAATGCATTCGGTCTGTTTGATCGGGCTGTGCAACAACTCACCCCCTTCAGGTGCAGGATCAGTTCAACGCCGATGAGCAGCGGGCGATGGAAGAAACCGCCGCTAAGTTGGGTCTCGATCCCACCGACGGCCAAACCGTGCCGACCCCTCCCAGTTGCAGCAAAGTTTGCGCGACGTGATCCAAGCGGTCCGAGGAAGGATTCGAGCAGGCCAACCATGAACCACCCCAACTCCCACCGACCAAGCCGTTCCCTGGCCGTCTCGCTGCCGTTGCTGCTGGGCTTAGCCCTGGCGACCCCAGCGGCGCAGGCGACGCCGCCAGGCGCCGCTGCACAGCTGCTGGCCCGTTCATCCGAGAGCACCTCCCCTTCAACTCGGCCCTGTACAACCCGGCGATCCTGCGCATCGGCTTCAGCGAAGCCAAGGGGAAAACCGCCAGTCCCCAGGCGGATGCCTTCCTCGATCTGACCTTGATTCCACCGGATGGAGAGGTGCAGGGCTCCCGCAGTGAGGTGTCACTCAAGCGCTTCAACGAGCTGCTGCGCAAGCTCTACGGCCAACTGGCGAGTCAATCGCCGCTGGATGTCAACGATCCGAACTCACCGGCTCGGCAGCTGTATTCGATTCTGATCCAGCCGATTGCCGCGCAGCTGCAAAAGCAAAAGATCACCACGCTGCTGATCTCCGCCGATGCGGGGCTGCAGGCTGTGCCCTATGCCTCCCTCCACGACGGCCAGAGCTACCTGGGTGAGCGCTATGGCCTTGGCATGACGCCGGCCCTGGGGCTCACCAAACTGGCAGTGCTGCCCGAGAAAGCCCAACCGCAACTGCTGGCGGCCGGGGCCTCCGAGTTCGTGGGCCTCAATGCCCTGCCTCTGGTGCCCCAGGAGCTCGACCGGGTGGGCAAGGGCAAGGCGAACCAGAGCTTCCTCAACAGAAGCTTTACGCCCCAAGTGCTGCTCCAGAAGGCGGGCGATCCACTGATCGATCGGGTGCACATCGCCACCCACGCTGAATTCCTGCCCGGCGGGCCAGCGGCAGCTCGCCTCTACTCAGGCACCGGTCCGATGTCCCTGCGTCAGTTATCCCAGCTGCGCCAACGCCGCGGCGAGGGTCAGCTGGATGTGTTCAGCCTCAGCGCCTGCCGCACCGCCCTCGGCGATGCCGACAGCGAACTGGGTTTCGCGGGGTTGGCGCTCCAGGCGGGATCCCGCAGTGCGCTCGGCAGCCTCTGGTACGTCGACGATGTGGCCACATCGGCGCTGTTCGTGCAGTTCTACCGCTACCTGGACCAGGGCCTTCCCAAGGCCGAGGCGCTGCAATTCACCCGGCGCGCCATGGCGAACGGCCGGATGCGCCTGGTGCGCGATCAGGTGATCGGGGCCGGGGGCGATGTGCTCCTCTCCAAACTGACCACGTCCCAGCAACGTCGCATCAGCACAGGTCTGCAGCACCCCTTCTTCTGGGCGGGCATCCAGTTGCTGGGAACGCCTTGGTAAACGCAGCCGGCCCGCAGCTCAGGCCAACAAGACGCCAACAAAAAACCCCGGCCAAGGGCCGGAGGGTTGACGTGAGGGCGCCGATTGACGACCTCTGAAGTTGGTGGCGGGGAGGAGATTTGAACTCCTGACCTTCGGGTTATGAGCCCGACGAGCTACCAGACTGCTCTACCCCGCGTCGCCTCAAAGATCGTATCCCTCAGGGGTACCCTTCGGCAATCAACTGAGCCAACGGCATGGCCCGCTACTTCCAGTACGTGCGGTTCCCCCTGCTGTGTTGCCTGATCGGCCTGGGGGCCGTGCTGGTCTCCCGCGGCCTCACCGCCGCCTGGCTCACCCTGGTGCTGCTGGCCCTGGAGATCAGCCTCTCCTTCGACAACGCCGTGGTCAACGCGCGGGTGCTGGAAGAGCTCACCCCCGGCCAGCAGCGTTTCTTCCTCACCTGGGGGCTGGTGATCCCGGTGTTCGGCGTGCGCTTCATGGGTCCGCTGCTACTGGTGGCGTTGGCGGGTGGCGTGGGCCTGGGGGAGGCCTTCGATGCCGCCATGCATCATCCCGACCACTACCGTGAGCTGCTGGAGCTGGCCGAACCACGGATCCTGGCCTTCGGCGGGATGTTCCTGCTGATGGTGTTCCTGCGCTACTTCTTCGATGAGGCCAAGACTCTGCACTGGGTCCAGCGGCTGGAGGCCAGGCTGGCCCAGGCAGGGCGGATCGAATCACTGGAGGTGGCCCTGGCCCTGACGGTGCTGCTGGCCGTGGCCCTGGCCCTCCCCAGGGAGCTGCGCGGCGATGTGCTGATCAGCGGCCTGGTGGGCCTGGTGCTGCAGATCCTCAGCACCTCCCTGGCCCAGTTCTTCGGCGGCGACGAGGCGGCCATGGGACGGCTGGCCGCCCATGGCGGTGTGGCCAGCCTGATCTACCTGGAGCTGCTGGATGCCTCCTTCAGCCTCGATGGCACGATCGGCGCCTTCGCGATCACCAACCAGCTACCCCTGATCCTCACCGGCCTGGGCCTCGGCGCCCTGTTCATCCGCTCGCTCACGGTGCTGCTCACGCGCGAGCGCGCCCTGGACCGGCTGATCTACCTCGAGCACGGCGCCCACTACGCCATCGGCGCCCTGGGCTTTTTGATGCTGGCGGGGGTGGTGATCGCCCGCTGGGGCCTGCATGTGCCCGAATGGCTCAGCGGCCTGATCGGGGTCGTGTTGCTGGCGCTGTCCCTGTGGGATTCCCTGCGCCAGGCCCGCTCCTAGCGGCTCGCGGCGGCGTCGAAGCGCAGCTCCCCCACCACCTCCAGGCGCACGGCCTCGCCGGGCACCAGAAAACGCTGCTCCAGCTCCTCCAGGCTCAGCGGGGTGAGCCAGTCGAGCTGGCGCAGCACATGCAGCGCCACGGCGTGCTTCGCGCGGCTGGCCCCATCGATCACCTTGATCGCGACCCCCATGCCCTCACCGACGCGGCTGAGGCATTGGATGCCCTCGGCGCCACCCTTGCTCACCACCTGGCCGTGGCCGCGGCGCATCAGTTCGGTGTCGAAACGGCCCTCACCGGCGATGAGCTCGGGGTGGGCGAGCATCGCCCGGCTGAGGCGTTCCAGGTCGGCCTGCTCGGAGGCCCCCAGATGAGCAAAAAGTAGGGCCATCTGGGCCAGCTGCAGTTGCAGGGTGGGGGCGCCGCAGTCGTCGCGGGCGGTCACCAGCTCAGCGCCGGGCATGCCCAACAGTTCGCCCACCCGCTTGAGCAGCTGCTGCTGCAAGGGGTGCTCCACCTGCAGGTAGCTCTCCAGGGGCCAGTGCAGCCGCCGGCAGGCGGCCAGGAACGCGGCGTGCTTGCCGGAGCAGTTGTGCTCCAGGGGGCTGGTGCCGCCGGGGGGATCGGGCACTGCAGCTGCTCCGTCTCCAGATCGGCGCTCCAGAGCAGCTTGAAGGCTTCGCGGGCGTGGGCAGGGGTGCCCGCATGGGAGGCGCAGGCGATCGCCAGGCCGCGATCATCGGCGCCGGCCCCATCGGCGGCGCCACTGCCCACATAGACCTGCGCCTGGAACGGCTTGAGCGCCGAGCGCACAAAGCTCAGCAGCTGGGGATCTCCGGCGCGCATCAGCACCCGGCCGCGCTGGTCGCAGACCACCGCATGGGCCCGGTGCACCGATTCGACGATGCCGCTGCGCAGCACACGCACCTCCAGAGGAGGGACGCCGGAGCGCTGGGGAGTTCCGAAGCTGGAGGACAGGGTCATCGGCGCGGCGTGGGGGATGACCCCCGATCGAACCGGAAGCCTCTCAGAAAGCCTGACAGAGGCCGGTGCCGAGCAGCAGCAGCAACGCCAGCACCGCCAGGGCCAGCTCCAGCCGGCGCATCACCGGAGCCACCTGGTGGCGGGCCACCAGCAGATCCCGCTGGCGCCAGGCCAGGGGTTTCTCCCACTCCTGGCCGTCGTACCAACCGGATTCCTCGTAGGCGATCCGCTCGCTGCGCAGGCGCAGCAACAGGTGCCGCCAGCCCAGCCACTGGCGCACCAGCAGGGCGAGGGGCATCAGCACGGCGCCCAGGGCGGCGATGGCCGTCAGGCGCAGGGGATCCTGGCGCAGGGCCCAGCTGCCGCTGGTCACCAGCAGGGTGAGCGGCAGGGCGGCCCACCAGCTCACCAGCAGCGGCCGCAGCAGGGAGCGGGAGCTGGTGGCGGGCCAGCGGAAGAACCAGGAACGGCAGAACTGGTCGTACTCCTCCAGCGGTCGCTGCTCCGGTGGCACCGGGCAGAGATCATCGATGAGGATGTTTTCGGCCACAGAGCCCTCAGCCCGGAAGGGCGCCCTCGGGGTTCACGCTGGCCGAGCTCAAGCTGGCGGTGCTCACGAAGGGCACCTTCTCCCCATGGCCCCAGAAGGCCTCCAGGTCGTAGTAGCTGCGCTCCGACGGGGTGAGCACGTGCACGATCAGCTCGCCGTAATCCAGCAGAAGCCAGCGCCCCTCGGTCTGACCCTCCTTGCGCAGGGGCAGGCGGCCGGCCTCGGTTTCGAGGCGATCCTCCACCGAGCGGGCGATCGCCCGCACCTGCACATCCGACAGCCCGCTGGCGATCACGAACCAGTCGGCCAGGGAAGACACCTCGTCCACCCGGATCAGCAGGATGTCGACGGCCTTGCGGTCATCACAGGCTTCCGCCGCCAGCTGGGCCAGCTCCCGGCTATCCATAGACGTTCTCGCTGGTGACCGACTGGCGGCTTCCCTGCTGCTGGGCCATCTCGGCGCGGGCCTTGCCGGCGCTCTTGCGCAGGGCCTCGAGGCGATCTTCATAGAAGGCCCGCTTCTTCTTCTTGCGGCTCTGCTCCACCAGCTCCTTGAGGGCGCCCCCAGGCTCTTGTAGGCATTGGGCAAGGTGTAACCAAAACGGGTGGCCAGATCGATCGCCCGCTCGTCGGCACCGATGGCGTCCGCCAGGCGCTTTTCGGAATTGTTCTTGAGATACAGGCGGTAACCGGCAGAAGCCTGAAAGCCCCGCCGCCAGCACCAGCAGCAGGCCGTCCTGGACCCAGAGCTCGCCGATCGCCCCCCAGGCCGATGGCCAGGGCCGCCATCTCCCAACCGTCGCGGGGCACGGCATCGTTCTGGACCCGGCCCACCTCGTGCCAGAAGAGCAGGTTGCGGTGATCCAGGGCCAGCTGGTCCCATTTCTCCAGATCCACCTGGATTTCCACCTCATCACGGCCGATCTCCTCGATCGTGATCAGCGGCAGGTCGGCGGCGGCGGCGGCTTCCACGAACACCCAGCTCTGCATCTCAGGAGGCAGCAGCCCCTTCAGGCGCTGGAGTTCGCTCATGGAACGTTCGTCAGAATGGATATTGGACCAGATTAGCGACCACAGGGGTGGACTCGCCCGGCAGCGGCCGGTGCCGCGATCAACCATGAGAGGCTGGGCAGGTTTGGCCCCCGCTTTTCCCCATGCCCCGCCGGACGGATCTGCGTCGCATCCTGCTGCTGGGGTCCGGGCCGATCGTGATCGGCCAGGCCTGCGAGTTCGACTATTCCGGCACCCAGGCCTGCAAGGCCCTGCGGGCCGAAGGCTTCGAGGTGGTGCTGGTGAACAGCAATCCGGCCTCGATCATGACCGATCCGGACATGGCGGATCGCACCTACATCGAGCCGCTCACCCCTGAGGTGGTGGCCCGGGTGATCGAGATCGAGCGCCCTGACGCCCTGCTGCCCACCATGGGCGGCCAGACCGCCCTGAACCTGGCGGTGGCCTTGGCCGAGAACGGCACCCTGGCGACCTACGGGGTGGAGCTGATCGGCGCCAACCTCGAGGCGATCATGAAGGCGGAAGACCGCAACCTGTTCAAGCAGGCGATGGAGCGCATCGGCGTGGCCGTCTGCCCGTCGGGCATTGCGAGCACCCTGGAGGAGGCCGAGCGTGTCGGCGACGAGGAGATCGGCAGTTATCCGCGCATCATTCGTCCCGCCTTCACCCTCGGCGGATCCGGCGGCGGCATCGCCTACAACCCCGAGGAGTTCAGGGCCTTCTGCAAGAGCGGCCTGGAGGCGAGCCCTGTGTCGCAGATCCTGATCGAGCGCTCGCTGATCGGCTGGAAAGAGTTCGAGCTGGAGGTGATGCGCGATCTGGCCGACAACGTGGTGATCATCTGCAGCATCGAGAACCTCGACCCGATGGGGGTGCACACGGGCGACTCGATCACGGTCGCCCCCGCCCAGACCCTCACCGACCGGGAGTACCAGCGCCTTCGTGACCAATCGATCGCGATCATCCGCGAGATCGGCGTCGAGACCGGCGGCAGCAACATCCAGTTCGCGATCAACCCCGCCAATGGCGATGTGGTGGTGATTGAGATGAATCCGCGCGTCAGCCGCAGCTCGGCGCTGGCGTCGAAGGCCACGGGCTTCCCGATCGCCAAGATCGCCGCCCGCCTGGCGGTGGGCTACACCCTCGATGAAATCCTCAACGACATCACCGGCAAGACGCCGGCCTGCTTCGAGCCCACGATCGACTACGTGGTCACCAAGATTCCGCGCTTCGCCTTCGAGAAGTTCCGTGGTTCTCCGGCTGTGCTCACCACCTCGATGAAGTCGGTGGGGGAAGCGATGGCGATCGGCCGCTGCTTCGAGGAATCGTTCCAGAAGGCCCTGCGTTCGCTGGAAACGGGCCATGCCGGCTGGGGCTGCGACCGCCCCGATCAGCCGATCGAGGCCCCCGAACTGGAGCGCCTGCTGCGCACCCCGGCGCCGGATCGGATCTTCGCCGTGCGCGCCGCCATGGCCGCCGGCCGCAGCGACGCCGACATCCACCAGCTCAGCGCCATCGACCCCTGGTTCCTGGCCAAGCTGCGCCACATCGTTGAGGCCCAGGAGCGCCTGCTGAGCGGCCGCTCCCTGGATCAGCTCAGCTCTGAGGCCCTGCTGGAGCTCAAGCAGCTGGGCTTCTCCGACCGCCAGATCGCCTGGGCCACCGCCAGCGACGAGCTCAGCGTGCGGCGTTATCGCCAGGGGCTGGGGGTGAACGCCGTGTTCAAGACGGTGGACACCTGCGCCGCCGAGTTCGCCTCCAGCACCCCGTATCACTACGCCACCTACGAGCGGCCCCTGGAGCATCTCAATGCCGACGGCTCCTTGACCCTGCTGCCCCCCGAAAACGAGGTGCAGCCGGAGTCACGCCGCAAAGTGATGATCCTCGGCGGTGGGCCCAACCGCATCGGTCAGGGGATCGAATTCGACTACTGCTGCGTGCACGCCTCCTTCGCCCTGCAACAGGAGGGCTTCGCCACGGTGATGGTGAACAGCAATCCGGAAACGGTGTCGACGGATTACGACACCAGCGACCGGCTCTACTTCGAACCGCTCACCCTCGAAGACGTGCTCAACGTGATCGAGGCCGAACAGCCCGAAGGCGTGATCGTGCAGTTCGGCGGTCAGACGCCCCTCAAGCTCGCCCTGCCGCTGCAACGCTGGCTGGCCAGCCCGGAGGGCCTGGCCACGGGCACGGGGCTGTGGGGCACGTCTCCTGAGTCGATCGATACGGCCGAAGACCGGGAGCAATTCGAGGCGATCCTGCGGCGGTTGAACATCCGCCAGCCCCGCAATGGCCTGGCCCGCAGCGAGGCGGAGGCCCGTGCCGTGGCCGAGCGGGTGGGCTACCCGGTGGTGGTGCGCCCCAGCTACGTGCTGGGAGGCCGCGCCATGGAGGTGGTCTTCGATCAGGAGGAACTGAACCGCTACATGGGGGAAGCCGTGCAGGTGGAACCCGACCACCCCGTGCTGATCGACCAGTACCTGGAGAACGCGATCGAGGTGGATGTGGACGCCCTGGCCGATCGCACCGGCCAGGTGGTGATCGGCGGCCTGATGGAGCACATCGAGCCCGCCGGCATCCATTCCGGCGATTCCGCCTGTGCCCTGCCCTCGGTGTCGCTGGGGCCTGAGGCCCTGGCCACGATCCGCGGCTGGAGCAAGGATCTGGCCCTGGCCCTGAAGGTGAACGGCCTGATCAACCTGCAATTCGCCGTGCGCGACGGCGAGGTGTTCATCATCGAGGCCAACCCCCGGGCCTCGCGCACGGTGCCGTTCGTGGCCAAGGCCACCGGCGTGCCCCTGGCCAAGATCGCCAGCCGGTTGATGGCCGGCCGCACCCTGGCGGAACTGGGTCTCACGGGCGAGCCCGTGCCGCCCATGCAGAACGTCAAGGAGGCGGTGCTGCCGTTCAAGCGCTTCCCGGGATCCGATTCGCTGCTGGGCCCGGAGATGCGCTCCACCGGCGAGGTGATGGGCAGCGCCAGCAGCTTCGGGATGGCCTACGCCAAGGCCGAGCTGGCCGCCGGCGAGGCCCTGCCCACCGGTGGCACGGTGTTTCTCTCCACCCACGACCGCGACAAACTCGCCCTGGTGCCCGTGGCCCGCGGCCTCGCCGCCCTGGGCTTCGCCTTGATCGCCACCACCGGCACCGCCAAGGTGCTCCAGGAGGCCGGTCTGGAGGTGGAGTCGATCCTCAAGGTGCACGAGGGGCGACCCAACATCGAAGACGCGATCCGCTCGGCCCGCATCCAGCTGATCATCAACACCCCGATCGGCCGCCAGGCCGCCTACGACGACAAGTACCTGCGCCGGGCCGCCCTCGACTACGCCGTGACCACGGTCACGACCCTGGCCGGGGCCCGGGCGGCGGTGGAGGCGATCACGGCCCTGCAGACGACCCACAGCCTCACGGTCCGGGCCCTGCAGGACATCCACGCTCCCGTGGCCGCGCCCTGAGCCCTGCTGAGCTGAGCGGTGCTGGGTAGGGTTACAGGACGCTTGAGCTTCCCCCATGCCCATCTTTCTCTCCCTCGATCCGGCGGCGTCTAAGGCCAACAGCCCAGCAGCCGAAACACCGATCGCCCCGGGCAGCGACCTGCGGGAGGCCTTCCGCGCCGCCTACGAGAACCGCTACACCTGGGATCCGGAGTTCGGGGGCTACCGCGGCCGCTGGATCTGGGAGCAGGGCGAGCGGCGCGAGCAGGGCACGTTTGAGGTGAGCTCCGATCTCAAGGCCAAGGTGGAGGGCTGCGACGACGAAGCGGTCACCAAGGCGGTGGGTTCCCAGCTCTGGGAGGTGGCGATCCACCGGGTCCGCCGCAGCTTCGAGCAGACCCATGGCGCCAACACCTTCTCCGCCGGCGACACCGATGACGTGGGCGTGGAGGTGATCGTGGGCGGCAAGAACGCCGGTGATCGTTACCGCATCAAGAACGACGTGGTGACGATGGTGCACCGCCACATCCACGGCACGGTGGTGACGATCTTCACCGGCAGCACCACCGACACCGGTGCGGGCTACCTCAGCCACACCTACAGCAGCCGTTACAGCGATCCGGCCACCGGGGCCGCCAAGGGTGGCGCCAGCTCCTTCACCGACAGCTTTGTGCCCCTGGGCGACGGCGGCCCCTGGGTGCTGGCCGAGCGGCTGATCGAAACCGAAGACCCCGAAGCCGAAGGCGGCACGAGCCACCAACGCTTCCGCTTCGAGGAGTTGGGCGCCCTGGGCGAGTGATCGCCACGGCCCCTGGCCTCAGGGCATCGGGGTGATCGTCTTGAGCCGCTCGTTGAGTTGAGAGGCCAGCGACTGCCGCCCCACCACCAGCACCTTGAGGGTGTCTTCGTGGAGCCGCAGTTGGGCATCGGCCACCTGCATCCCGCGCACCAGCTCCTTGACGTCATCGGGGAGGTTGTTGAGGTCGTAGCGCTTGTCCTCGAAGGTGAGAACGGGGGGCTGCTGGAGTTCGTCGGTCATGCCTGCACGGGGGGAGCCCGATCAGGTTAGGGGCCGTCTGCCAGGCCCTCCTCCGCTGGGGCCTCCTGCGCGCTGGCGGGGGAGGCAGGGCCTTGGGAAGGGGCCGCAGCGGCCGCCGGAAGAAGAACATCAGCAGCACCCCCACCCGCTCGGAGCCCACCATGTCCCAGCCCTCCTTGCCGAGCAGGTTGAGGAAGAACTGCAGCTGTTCGGCGGGGTGACGCGGCGGCGGCGGGGCGCCGTACTGCTGCGGAAACTCCCGGGCGATGAACTCCGGGCTCAGCATCCCCTGCAGCTTCTGGCTCGCCACCTGGGGATTGGGCGCCTCGGGAGGGGCGTTGTTCTCCACATTGATGTGGATCACCCGGTACTCCCAGAGCTGAAAGGGAAGGGGGGATCGGCGGAGTCAGCCATGACCTGAGGCGCTGGGGGTTCAGATGCTGACGCGAATCAACTGGCGCTCGCAGAGCTCGCGGTAGCGGCCCGCCTGCGCCATCAACTGATCATGGCTGCCGCGCTCGACGATCCGCCCCTGATCGAGCACGAGGATCAGATCGGCCTCCTGCACGGTGGCGAGCCGGTGGGCGATCACCAGCACGGTGCGGCCGGCCATCGCCTGCTTGAGGCCCTGTTGGACGGCCTCCTCGGCCTCCGCGTCCAGGGCGCTGGTGGCTTCATCGAGCAGCAGCACCGCCGGATTGCCCAGCACCGCCCGGGCGATCGCCAGCCGCTGCAGCTGGCCGCCGGAGAAATTGCTGCCGCGCTCCTCGATGCGGGCGCCATAGCCGCCGGGGAGGGCCTCGATGAAGCCATCGGCATTGGCCAGCCGCGCCGCCTGGCGCAGCTGCTGATCGCTGGCGGGACGCCCGAAGCGGATCGTCTCGGCCACCGTGCCGGAAAAGACACTGCTCTGCTGGGGCACCAGGGCCAGGGCTCGGCGCAGGTCGGCCGCCCTGAGGTCGCCCAGGTCCTGGCCATCGAGCAGGATCCGACCCTGGCTGGGCCGGTTGAAGCGCAACAGCAGCGAAAACAGCGTGCTCTTGCCCGCCCCGGAGGGCCCCACCAGGGCCACCACCTGGCCCGGCTTGATCTCGAGGCTGAGGTCGTTCAGCACCGGCTGAGTGGGGCTGTAGGCGAAGCCCACGCCATCGAGCAGCAGCCCCCCTGCACCGGGCCCAGGGGAGGGCATCGGGGCGGTCGGGCTCCTCCACCGCCTCCTGCTCGATGCCCCGCAGGCGCTTGAGGGAAGCCTGGCCCTGCTGGAACTCGTTGAAGTTGGTGGTGAGGTGGGAAATCGGATCGATCAGCATCAGCAGGGCGGCGATGTAGCTGCTGAAGCCCTGGCTGTCGAGGCCGCCGGCCTGGATGCGGGCGGAGCCAATCAGCAGCACCGTCAGGATTCCGGCCGCCTCGAGAAAACCGACCACGGGAAACTGCAGGGCCAGCAGCCGCTGGGTGCGGTAACGGGCGCGGCGGTGCAGGTCGATTTCGCGCTCGAAGCGCTCCTGCAGCCAGGGTTCGGCGGCGAAGGCGCGCACCAGGGGCAGGCCACTGATCGCCTCCCCCAGCAGGGAGGCCAGTTCGCTCACCTGCTTCTGGCTGCGCTCGGCCGCCCCCATCACCCGCGCCCCGAACACGCTCACCAGCGCCGCCACCAGCGGCGCCAGCAGCAGCGTGGCTGCCGAGAGCTGCCAATCGAGGAAGACCATGTAGCCGAACACCACCACCAGTTGCAGGAGGCTGGGGGTGGTGTCCTGGATGGTCTTGTAGATCACCTCACCGACCCGGTCCGCGTCTTCGGTGAGCCGATAGGTGAGATCGCCCGACGAGAGCTTCTCGAGGGCACCGAATTCGAGCCGCTGCAGCCGCGCGAACAGCTGCCGGCGCAGGTCCTGGCTCACCTGCAGGGCGGGGCCCGCCAGCAGGGTGTCCTGGCCGAACTGGGCCAGCTTCTGAACCATGAACACCGCCAGGGCCAGGGCCACCACCCGCAGCACCCGGGGGAAATCGCCGGCGCCGATCGCTGGGATCAGCTGGCCGGCGAGCCAGGCCAGCAGCGGCCAGCAGCCCACGAACACGAGCATGCACAGGCCGCCGGCCACCAGGTTGCGGCGGTAGGGCTTGAGCAGCGGCAGAAGCCGACGGAAGCCAGCCGACGGTGGTGCGAGCATCGAGGCACCCTATCAGTGAAGTTTTGGCCCCCTCCGCGCCCCAGGAATTAGGCCCGGAGCGGAGCGAGGTGCGCTTCCGGCTCGATCAATTCCTCAAATGGCAGGGCCTGGTGGCCACCGGCGGCGAGGCCAAGCTCTGGGTCCAGCAGGGGGAGGTGAAGGTGAATGGTGAGCTGGAGGAACGGCGCGGCCGCCAGCTGCTCCCCGGCGACCGGGTGGAGATCAGGGGCCAGACCGTTGTCGTGCCCGGCACCCCCGCGCTTTAGGTTGATGGGCAGGTTTGGCGAGGGATCTTCTGTGGCGAAGGCGGTGATCGCAGGCAACTGGAAGATGCACATGACCTGCGCCGAAGCGCGGGCCTTCGCCGAGGCCTTTCTGCCCCTGGTGGCCGATCTTCCCAGTGATCGCGAGGTGATCCTGGCGCCGCCGTTCACGGCGATCGCGGCCCTGAGCGAGGCCCTGAGCGGCAGCGCCATCAAAATCTCTTCCCAGAACGTCCACTGGGATGGATCGGGGGCTTACACCGGCATGATCTCGGCGCCGATGCTGCTGGAGCACGGCGTCACCCACGCGATCGTGGGCCACAGCGAGCCGCGCAAGTACTACAGCGAAACCGACGAGCAGATCAACCACCGGGCGCGGGCGGCCCAGGAGGCAGGGCTGATCCCGATCCTCTGCGTCGGTGAGAGCGATGCCCAGCGGGAGTCAGGTGAGGCCGAACGGGTGATCCGCCGCCAGGTGGAGCAGGGGGTGGACGGGCTCGATCCCGCGGCTCTCGTGGTCGCTTACGAGCCGATCTGGGCGATCGGCACCGGCAAGACCTGCGCAGCGGCCGAGGCCAACCGGATCTGCGCCCTGATCCGTGGCTGGGTGGGCTTCCCTGAGATCACGATCCAGTACGGCGGCTCGGTCAAAGCCGACAACATCGACCAGCTGATGGCTCAATCCGACATCGATGGGGTGCTGGTGGGGGTGCCTCCCTCGACCCGGCCGGCTTTGCCCGCATCGCCGGCTACCAGGTGCCTGTCACGGCTTGATGCCGCCGGGCCGCACCCTGGCCTGGGGCCAGCGCACCCATGTGATGGGGGTGCTCAACCTCACCCCCGATTCCTTCAGCGACGGGGGCCGGCTCACCAGCCCCCAAGCCGCCGTGGCCGCCGCCCGGCGCATGGCCCGCCAGGGGGCCGCCGTGCTCGACCTGGGGGGCCAGAGCACCCGGCCCGGCGCCAGCGAGGTGGAGCCCGAAGAAGAGCTGCGCCGGGTGCTGCCGAGCCTGCGGGCGATCCGCAGCAGCTTCTCGGAGCCAGCCTTCGAAGGTGCCCCAGCCCCGCCGCTGCTCTCGATCGACACCTTCCGGGCCAGCGTGGCCGCAGCGGCCCTGGAGGCGGGAGCCGACTGGATCAACGACGTCAGTGGCGGCGCCCGCGACCCCGATCTGCTGCCCCTGATCGCCGCCGCCGGTTGCCCCTACGTGCTGATGCACAACCGCGGCACCAGCGCAACGATGGACGGCCTGGCGGTCTATGGCGATGTGGTCACCGAGGTGCACACGGAACTGCTGCGGGCCACCGATCGGGCCCTGGCGGCCGGCCTGGCCGCCGGGCAGATCATCTGGGATCCGGGCCTGGGTTTCGCCAAGACCACGGCCCACAACCTCGCGCTGCTGGAGGGCCTCTCGGCGATGCGCGCGGAGGGGTTTCCGCTGCTGGTGGGCCCCTCGCGCAAGCGCTTCATCGGTGAGCTGCTGGGCGAACCGCGGCCGCGGGCCCGGCTCTGGGGCACGGCCGCCGTGGTCTGCCGGTTGGTGGCGGCGGGGGCCGATCTGGTGCGCGTCCACGACGTGGGAGCGATCGTTCAGACCTGCCGTATGGCCGATGCCCTCTGGCGCTGAGCCGCCCGCTTCAGCTGCCGCTGTATTCGATCTGGCCCTGGGTGTTGATCTGGGCCTTGGAGAAAAAGCGCGCCATGCGCTCGCTGAGCAACCCCTGCTTCGCCAGCACCTCACCGAGCAGGCCACCGCCCTGCTTCTGGACGGCCAGGGCCGCTTGAAGCTGCTCGGCGGTGATCACGTTCAGCTCCACCAACCGATCGCCCAGGCGCTTGTCGTTGAAGCCGCCGCCATCGAAGAGGGTGGGGTTGAGCAGCAGCTCCAGCAACTGGGGGGCACCTGCAGGTTGAGCTTGAGGAACTCCCCGAAGCGCTGGGTACCGGCGAAGGGGCGGTAATCCTCGAGCAGCTTTTCGAGCTCATCGATTTCGAGGAAGCCCGCCTGCACGAGCTTGTCGCCGAGGGTCTGGCGCTGGAAGGTCTGCTCGCCGGTATCGGTTGCGTTGAGGTCGCCGTCCACCAGTTCCGGGGCACTGAAGCGCTCCTGCACCCAGGGATCGCTGCCGAGGAAGCTGAACAGTTCAGCGGGGTTGATGGTGAGCCCACCGAATTGCTGCTCCAGCAGTTCCTCGACGAAGGCCACCTCGGTGGTGGGGCCGAGCACCTGAAACGGCTGCCGGTTGCCACGACCCGTGCCAATCAGCTCGAGTTGAACCTGGGGGGCCGGAAGGCGGATCCTGAGCATGCTGGGGGATGAAGCCAGAACGTTCAGACTAGTGGCGCCACCGAAAAGTAGGAACCGCCAGCGAGGGAAACACAGAAATTGTCAGTTTGTCCCTCGATGGAAGCCAAAGCGTGGGTAACGCATTAACTTGGTTCTGATTCACTCGTTGGACTGAGGCTTACCGACGTGGTTCGAGCCGTGAGCTTGCCTGGGGCCGGAACCCGATTGCGATCCATCGGGGCGGGCATCAAAGACTTCATCGACCGCCAGCTCGATCTGATCGAGGAACTGCGCAACCACCAGTTCTTTCAATCTCTCAAGGACACCGATTGGAGTCAATACCAAGTTGGACCAATCGTGGTCAGCTCCATTCTGATCAACCTGCTGGAGCTGTCCTCACCGATCTACATCAACCTCGTTTACACCACTGTTCTCCCGACCAAGGCCTTCGCCAGCCTCACCCTGCTGACCATCGGGGTGGTGGTGCTGCTGTCGGTGTCCGGCTGGCTGCGCACGGTGCGCACCGGGCTCACCGGCTTCGATGGCGCCCGGGTGGAGCACCAGCGCCGCATGGAGGCCCTGGCGCATTTCACCCAGATGCGTCTGGGCGACTACCTCAAGGAGCCCCCTCCACCCACGCCGAGCGGCTCAACAGCATCAACCTGCTGCGGGATGAAAGCGCCATCCAGGCCTTCACCACGGCCATCGACCTGTGCTTTTCCCTGTTTTTCGTGCTGGTGCTGTTCCTGATCGGCGGCAGTGTCGGCCTGATCGCGGTGCTGGCGATCGTCATCTACCTGTTGCGCTCGCTGCAGTTCGCCCGCGACTTCGAAGCGGTCTCACGCCAGAAGGATGAACTGGAGCTGGAGCGGGTCAACTACCAATCCCAGTTGATGTCGTCGATTGATCTGATCAAGTCGAACGGGCTGGGGCGCTTCTTCCTGATCGGCAACGAGGAGCGCCAGGAGCGCCTGGCCTGGCAGCGCATGCAGAACAGCAACGCCACCGGTCAATACCAGGCGTTCAGCAGCCTGATGAACCAGGTCACCATGGCCGCCCTGGTCACCTGGGGGCCTTCATGGTGATCAGCGGCCACTTGCTGGTGGGCGCCCTGGCCGCCTGCCTGCTGCTGGGGGGCAAGATCCTGCAGCCCTGGCAGCAGGCCCTGGGCCTCTGGAGCAGCTACCGCCGGCTGATCCATGCCCGCGACGAGCTCGACACCCTGATGGCCCTGCCGGTGGAACCGGCGGGTGGAAGCGCCGACCTGGCCCTGGAGCAGAGCCTCCAATTCAGCATCAACGGCCAGGCCTTGCCGCCCATTGGCGCCGGTGAGGCGGTGATCGTGCGCGACGCCAGCAGCGGTGCCGACGCCCGGCACCTGTTCCTCTCGCTGCTGCAGATCGAAACCGACTTGGATCTGCAGGTGAATGGCCTCTCGATTGCCGACTACAACCGTGAGCGGCTGCGCCGGGAGGTGATCTACGTGGATCCGGCCCAGGCGTATTTCGACGGCACCCTGCTGCAGAACATCACCTCCTTCCAGCCCAACCGCTACAGCCGCAAGGCCCTGTTCTGGTCGGTGCTGGTGGGCACCGACGACAAGGTCAGGAGCCTCTCCGACGGCTACAGCACGCCCCTGGGTGGCTCCGTCCCCACCGGGCTCTCCCGCGACACCCTGCAGCAGTTCCAGTTGATCCGGGGTGTGACGATGGAGCCCCGGCTGCTGCTGGTCGACCTGAGCGAGTGCTCCTACGGCAAGGAGTTCATCGATGGCTTCGCGAAGTTGCTCAAGCGCACCCACGGCCGCACCACCGTGCTGATCTGCGGGGCCGGCAACGCCCTCAAGGCCCTCACCGACCAGTCGATTGATCTTCCCGCGCTGAACCTGGAGGTGGCCCGATGACCAGCCGCAATGTGCTGCTGCGCGACATCACGCTCAGTGCCGAGGCGCCCATGGCCTTCTGCCTGCGGCTGCTGTTGCAGCAGTTGTTGTGGACGGGCCGGCCCGAGGAGCTGTTCGAGCTGATCAGCGCCGACCCCCGCCAGATGGATCTGGTGGACGTGCGCAATGTGCTGCTGCGCCTGGGCTACGGCAGCCGCCTGGAGGTGCTGCAGGGCTGGGGCCAGCTCAACCCCCACCTGCTGCCGGCCCTCTACCTCAGCCCTGAGGGCACCCCCTATGTGCTCTCCCGGGACAGCCACGGCGAGGTGATCGCCGGCAATGTCACCGGTCGCACCGACCCCACCACCTTGACCCCCGGCGGCCAGGTGGTGCTGCTGCAGGAAAAGGCGAGCGTCGATCGCTCCAGCCTGCTGAAGCAGATCCTCTACCGCTTCACCAACCGCATCGGCGTGCTCTACGCCATCAGCTTCGGCCTCAGCCTGCTGGCCCTGGCGCTGCCCTTCTACATCCGGGCGATCTACGCGGTCTCGATCCCCAGCAACAGCATCATTTCCACCCTCTGGATCTTCCTGGGGGTGGTGGTGCTGTTCGGCCTCGACTGGATCCTGCGCCAGTGGCGCTCGGGTCAGCTGGCTCTGCTGGCGGGGCGAATCGAAAGCCTGATGGGCGTGGGCATCGTTGAGAAGCTGTTCTCACTGGATTACCGCCAGATTGAACAAATTGGCCGCAATGGCCTCTATTACCGCCTGCGCAACCTCGACAGCCTGCTGGGCTACCTGCAAGGGCCCCTGGCCTCGGCCTTGCTGGATTTCCCCTTCATCGTCGTGTATCTGGCCGCGGTGGCGGTGATCGGTGGCTGGCTGGTGATGGTGCCGATCGCCCTGATGATCGTCAGCGGCCTGATCGTGTTCTTCCTGGCCCGCTACTACGCCGGCGCCGCCGAGCTCAGCCTCAGCACCGGCACCGGCATCGGTCTGGCCCAGCAGGAACTGGTGTCGCGCTTCCTGGAGGTCAAGACCTCCAACATCGGCTGGGTCTGGCTGCAGCGGCTGCGCGGCCTTTCGGCTGAGAGCAGCAAGAGTGGCCTGGAGCTCAACAAGCAGGTGAGCCGCCTGCAGGTGCTGATCAGCACCACCTCCCAGCTGGCCGGTGTGCTCACCCTGGCGGCGGGGGCCTGGCTGATCACCTCCGGTGAGCTGAAGGATCCGGCGGCGATGGGCAGCCTGATCGCGGCGATGTTCTTCGTGTGGAGGATCTTCACCCCCTTCCAGCAACTGATGAACGCGGTGCTGCGCTACACGAGCATGCTCAATCAGTACAAGCAGCTGGAATCGTTCCTGAAGCTCCGGGGTGTGAGCAAGGCGTCGAGTGAAGGCAGTGTTCCGCGCCTGCGCGGCAACCTGCTGCTGGATTCGCTGGCCTGCCGCCTGGGCAACGACGCCCAACTGGCCCTGAGCCGGGTGTCGCTGTCGGTCACACCGGGCCAGATCCTGGCGGTCACGGGCCATGCCGCCTCCGGCAAGAGCGCGGTGCTCAAGGTGATCGACCAGCTCTACCCCCTGGCCAGTGGCACCCTGCTCTTCGATGGCAGCGATTACCGCCAGTTCAGCACCGATGGTCTCCAGCGCAACATCGCCTACGTGATGACCAACGTGGAACTGCTGCCGGGCACGCTGTGGTCGAACCTCACGGCGATGAACTCCGATGCCACCGTTGATGGTGTGCGCCGGGTCTGCGCTGATCTGGGCATCCTCGAAACCCTCGAAGCCTTGCCGGATGGGTTGTTCACGCCGCTCACCAACGAGATCACCTATCAGATCCCGTTGGGGGTGCGCAAACTGATCGCCCTGGCCCAGGCGATCATCAAGGATGCGCCGATCCTGTTGATCGATGACATCAGCCAGGGCCTGGCCCCGGGTCAGTTCCAGACGGTGGTCGATGCCCTGCCCAAATTGCGGCGCTGCGCCTTCAGCGGCCAGCAGCGCAGTGTGATCCTCGCCACCGACAACAAACTTCTGCTGGAGCTGGCCGATCGGCTGGTGATCCTCGACAAGGGCGTCACCGTCTTCCAAGGAACCGCTGAAGAGCTCCGCCAACAGATGCAGAAATCAGCCCCCTGAATCACCGCCCCACGCCCCGCCCTCCTCTGATCCCATGAGCAACTCCTCCAACACCCCCGGCGGCCCCACCTCCGCCGGCCCTTCCGCCATCACCCCTAGTTCCGGCAACGACATGGCCCTGCCTCCGGGCTCTGGGCTGATCAGCAAACTGCCGGGCCTCGAGCAGGTGGACACCATCGGGCTGGTGGGGCGCAACCGCCTCAGCCAGGCCCTGGAGCTGGAGGAGAAACCCGACAACCGCTACCTCAAGCTCACCCTTTACGGCATCGGTGCGGCCTTTTTGATCTTCATCCCCTGGGCAGCGCTCACCCCGATCAACGAGGTGGTGCATGCCTCCGGTGAGGTGATTCCCGAGGGCAACGTCTACACGGTGCAGCACCTGGAGGGGGCATCGTCGAGAAGGTGGCGGTCAAAGAAGGCGATCAGGTGCAGAAGGGGCAGCTGCTGCTGCAATTGCGGCCCAATCTCCTGGGCAGCCAGTACCTGGCGATGCAACAGAAGCTGCAGGCGCTCACGCTTCAGCAGGCCCAGCTGCGGGCGGCGCTCAGCGGCAGCGACAAGCTCCCTGACTCCAGTAAGGAACTGGGCAGCCTGGGCAACAGGGTCCAGAACGCCCAGGAAGACCTGCTGCGCAGCCGTGAGCAGAACACCCGCGATCAGGTGGACACGATCAAGGCCCAGATCGCCCAGAAGCAAGCGGAAATCGCCCGCTTCAACGACCAGGAGCGCAAGTTCCTCACCGAGCAGAGCCTGCTGCGCCAGGGGGTGTCGATGTACGAAAAACTCGACAACATCGGCGCCGTTTCCAGGCTGCAGGTGGTGAATGCCCAGCGGGAACTGGCGGCCTCGAACACGCGGCTGGCGGAACTGCGGGGCAACCGGTCGGTGTCCTACAAGCTGCTCAGCGAGGCCCAGGCCAAGCTGCGCAGCCTGAACTCGGGACAGCGCCTGGAGAACGACTCCAAGATCGCCGAACTGGTGAACGAGGAGGCGGTGGTGAGCGAAGACATCAAGCGGGTCAAGAACCAGCTGGAGCGCACCAGCATCCTCTCGCCCGCCAGCGGCCTGGTTCAAGACGTGAAATTCAAGAATGCCGCGGCGGTGGTGGCCCCCGGCGCCGTGGTGGCCACGGTGGTGCCCGAGGGCACCCAACGGGTGGTGGAGGCGCGCGTGCGCCCCTCCGACATCGGCTTTGTGAAGGTGGGCCAGAAGGCGGAGATCAAGCTCCAGCCCTACGACTCGACCATCTATGGCTTCGTTCCAGGGGTGGTGAGCAGCATTTCCCCCACCACCTTCCAGAACCCCGACGACCGGCAGTACTACTACCGGGTGAAGATCGCCCTGGAGCGTCAGTATGTGGACCCGCAGAAGAAGCTCTATCCGATCCTGCCGGGCATGACCCTGGTGGCCGACATCCAGGGGCCCCGCCGCAGCGTGCTGCGTTACATCTTCCAGCCGATCGCCCGCACGATGAATTCGGCCTTCACCGAAGCCCGCTGAGGGGTCACAAAACAGCAGCACTGAGAGCCCCATCGGGCGCCTCTCAGGCAACTCTCAATCCGGCCAAATTCCCTGCCTTGCAGGGGGTTGGCCGTTTTTCATGCTCACGGGCCAGGTGCTCTAAGCACACTCTCCAGCTAACCCGCCCGTTGGCACCCTCGGCCACCCCTAGGTTCAAAACAGATCGGAAAGGTGTCTTCCACTCTTTCCCGTTGTTTGCGTCGTCCCTTCGCTGCACCTGAGCCATGACTTCCACCCCCTTCGTTGCCGGCCCCACCGCCGACGAGAGCCAGGTCGATGCCACCAACGTGGGACTGGAGGCCACCGACGACGAACTGCGCAAGAACACGCAACAGGCCGGCGCCGGCGCTCCCTTCAGCCCCGGTGGTACGCCCCCAACCCTGAGGGGGCCAGCGGTGTCCCCGACACCGGCATCGGCCCCAACCCGGATCAGTTCAATCTCGGGCCGCTCGGTGAAGCCGCTGCCGCACCCGGCACCGCCCTGCCTGAACCAGGGGCCCCGGCGGGCCTGATGTGCTTGGCGGTGGTGGTGGCACCCCGCTGCCTGGCGCCGCGACCTCCCCACCGAGCGACCTGCCCCTGGATGTGGGCGGCGTCGGCGGGCCGGCTCAACCCAGTGCCCAGAACCCCGATGTGGTGACAGCCCCCGAGGTGGCGCCCCTGGTCGCGGAAGCGCCTGCGCCTGAAGTGCCTGCGCCTGTTGATCAGCCGCCCACGGTGGCGATCACACCGGGCACCCCTGAGGTGCCCCCCCGAGCGATCAAGATCTGCGCGCCAACAACGGCGGCCCCGATCTCAGCCTGCCCAAGGGCGCCGTGGCTGAACTGGGTCTTGAAGGCGGCACCTTCGCCGATCTCGCGAGCACCAACGGCACGATCACCGTTAACGATCCCGATGGCATCCAAGACATCGCCACGGTGACCATCGCCGGCAAGGTCTTCACCCTCGCCCAGTTGCAGGCGATCAACCCGTCCGATCCCCTCTACCAGATCCCCCTGGAGGCGAAAGACGGAGACCCCCAGTCCGAGGGCACCCTCGTCCTCACCAGCTTCAACCCGGTCACCGGGGAGATCGGCTTCACGTTCATCCTCGACAACCCGGTCAACAACGCCAATCCAGAGAGCACCTCAAGCATCTCCGATGTGACCACCACGATTCCCCTCGTGGTCACCGTCACCGACCAAAGCGGTGAATCTTCCACCGCCAGTGGCGGGATCTTGATCCTTGATGCCACGCC